>JAWOIH010000201.1:0-8668 GCA_046484725.1 Candidatus Desulfacyla sp.
GGTCACCATCCTGATGAGCGATCGCGGCGTCCCAAGGAGCTATCGCAACATGAACGGCTACACGAGCCACACCTACATGTGGGTCAATGCCGAAGGCGAGCGCTTCTGGGTGAAATACCACTTCAAGACAGACCAGGGCATTGAGTACCTTACCCAGGAGGAGGCCGACCGGATCGCCGGCCAGGATGCCGACTACCACCGCCGCGATCTGTTCGATGCGATCAAGCGGGGGGATCACCCCAGTTGGACCCTGAAGGTGCAGGTCATGCCCTTCAAGGAGGCCGAGGCCTACCGGTTCAATCCGTTTGATCTGACCAAGGTCTGGCCCCACGGCGACTACCCAACGCACGAAGTGGGCCGGCTCACCCTGGACCGAAATCCGAGCGATTTTCAGGCGGAGATCGAGCAGGCGGCCTTCGAACCCAACAACCTCGTCCCCGGAATCGGCCCGAGCCCGGACAAGATGCTGCTCGCCCGCCTCATTTCCTACGCCGACGCCCACCGGGCACGCCTGGGGGTCAACTACAGGCAGATCCCGGTCAACCGGCCCAGGGTCCCGGTACACAGCTACAGCAAGGGCGGCGCCATGCGGGTTGAGAACGTCTCCGATCCGGTCTATGCGCCCAACTCAAAGGGCGGCCCCAAGGCCGACCCCGAGCGCTATCCCGAGGCGGCCACCTGGAGTGCCAGCGGCGAGTTCATCCGCGCCGCCTACACCAGGCGCAAGGATGATGACGACTTTGGCCAGCCCGGCACCCTGGTACGAGAGGTCATGGACGACGCGCAGCGAGACCGACTGGTGTCCAATGTGGTCGGACACTTGAAAGCCGGCGTGTCAGAACCTGTGTTGAAGCGTGCGTTTGAATACTGGCGCAACATCGACAAGGAGATCGGCGATCGCATCGCCAAGGGCGTAAAAGGGGGCTGATCTCTGCATACTCTGTGAAAGAGCAACCTTGTGCCGGATCTTGTGGGAGCGGCTTTCAGCCGCGATATGCCGATGGGTCGCGGTTTGGAAACCGCTCTCACAGCTATCCAAACGACCGATGGGGCAGTTGTCTTGACAGGCGTGGGAATACCTTAACCGACCAGCAATCGCTTCTTCACCTTCCCCAGGGGTGTTCTGGGGAAGTCTTCACAGAAAACGATCTCCCTGGGCCATTTGTAGGCCGCCAGCCTGCCCCGGCAGTATTCAATGACCTGATCCGCCGAGAGGTCGGCACCGTTCCTGGGGATAATGAAGGCCTTCCCCGCCTCTCCCCACGTCTCATGGGGGACCCCCACCACAGCGATGTCCGCCACATCGGGGTGCCCTTTGAGCATAGCCTCCACCTCGGCCGGATAGACATTTTCCCCGCCTGAGATATACATATCCTTGATCCGGTCCACCAGATAGAAATACCCGTCCTCATCCATTTGGGCCAGGTCGCCGGTGTAGAGCCACCCGTCTCGAATCGTTTCCCGGGTTCGGACCGGGTCCTGCCAGTACCCGGTCATCATGATGGCGCCTCTGACCGCGATCTCCCCGACCTCTCCGGTCTCGACAGGACGGCCGTTCCGGTCCATGAGCCGGACCTCTGCGTGGAAAACCGGCCTTCCCACGGTACCGGGCTTCCTGGCATTGGCCTCTTCAGAGGCCCAAAACAGGATGGACGTCTCTGTCTGGCCCATGATCTGCCTTACGGGAAATCCGGCCTTTCTGCACCGTGTTAGGAGCTCGGGCGTGGCCATTTCTCCCCCGATCGCGGATATCCTCAGGGAGGAGAGATCATATTGCCCGTCGGTCATGGCGTGTATCAGCATTCGATATATCGTGGGCACGCCCAAAAACTTGGTGACCCTGTGACGCCCGATATCCCCGAAGGTCAGGGCAGGGTCAAAGCGGGAATGGATAACGAGGGTCCCGCCTTTATACAGAATGGGGGAGGTCTGGATAAAGAGCCCGCCCGAGTGAAACATGGGGAGAATAACCAGCATGATATCGTCAAAGGAGAGATCAAAGAAGATGTCGGCGTTCAGACAGTTGAAGAAGGTCTTTCGATACGAAAGGACCGCCCCCTTGGCCGGGCCGGTAGTCCCGGAGGTGTACATGATCACTTGAGGGTCTTCCGGGTCCGCGGGCCCCATGGACCCGGGGGGAAAAGGGACCTGGCCGTCAAGCCGACGCGTTTCGCAAAGATAGTCGATGCCTGGATCGCCCCCCGGATCGTCCCCCACGCAGGAGAAAAGGATAGCCCGTGTCCCATGTAGGGACCGGAGGCGATGCATCCATTCGCCATATTCACTGCCGAACACAACCATGCGGGGCCGGGCGTTTTCGATGATATGCGCCAGTTCAGGGGACGTCAGCCTGAAATTTACAGGGACAAAAATGGCCCCCAGCCGGGCACATGCCAGGTAGAGCTCGATAAATTCCGGGCAATTCTTCAGTATGACGATCACCCGGTCTCCCTGTTGGATGCCCAGAGATTGAAGCCAGCAGGCCGTGCGGTTGGCGCGGCCATGGAGTTCTGAATAGGTGATCCTCAACCCTTCAAAGAGGACGGCCGCCTTATCCGGATGGAGGTCGCTCCATCGCTCCACCCACCAGCCGATATTCATGGATTTGATCATCTGGATGTCCTTTTGGGCCAGACTGTCACAAAATTCAAATGAAAATTCCGCTAATATTACTTTCTCATGGAATCGAGATATTTTCTTGACTTATATCAAATTAGCATCTATTCTTCGCTCTCAATAATGATATTATTAACCATGAACGAAAGGAGATGGTATGGCAACTCTCAAACAAATTCAGCGTAGCTTGCAGATGGCAAAGAAAAAACTGGCACGACTTAACAAAGAAGCAGCTGCCACAAAGGGAAATATCAAGAAATTAGATTCAGCCCTTAAAAAGGCCAAGGCAGCGGAAAAAGCGGCCAAGACCCAGGCGAAAAAACCGGCAGCCAAGGCCAAAAAACCGGCAGCCAAGAAAAAAATAACCGCCAAAAAAAGCGCGGCAAGCAAGAAAGCATAACGCTGTTTGTTAAGCTGCTTTCTCTAAGCCGATCCGTTTCAGGGGAGAAGCCCACCCCCTTCCCTGAGGCGTGATTGCGGGAAGGCCTTTGCCAGCCGGCATGTTTACTGCCTGAAGATCTGGTTCGGGTTTACGGGATCGGTTTGTTCGGATGTCCTCAAAAGCCCGTGGCAGGCTGTTCTTTCCATGTAAGCCAGAGGGCACTTAGGGATCAGCAGGGAACCCCCATTCCTTCAATTGGGCCGCCATTGTTGACCGATGACTCCCGGGCCAGAAGTACCTGCCACACGCTGGGCAGAAGCGGATCTGGGTCATGTTTTGATGAAAAACATACTCGGGAACCCTCTCACGCGCCTCGCTTTCACGTGCCTGTCTTAAATGAGCGTTGCATATGAGGCACCTGCTGAACCATGCTGAGGGCGGGGGCGCCATGTGGAGTTCCCCTGCCAGTGCAATCAATTGCTCACCTGTTTGATTGCCGTGTATGAATACGGCCCTCTTGCCTGATTTTTCTGCACGCTTCCTGTGCCGGGTCAGCAGCAGCCTCCCCTCCCTGATGAGGGCATCCATGACCTCCGGAGGGTACGAGGGTTGATAATAGGTATCATAACCCAACACCCTGAGCCATTTCGCCAACCTGCCCAGCATGGAATCCGCCACGAACCTCATGTCGTCCATGTTGTATCCTCCCGCTGAGAGGGCTCTGATAAAGTCGGCATAAGCATACCTCCGATTTTTGTCATTTGTCAACGGCGCGAAATGGCGCCCCAAGGGATAGAGGGCGAGAGTCTCAACCGGGTGCCTGTCACTGAGATCTGAAAAAATGATGAACAGCATTACCTTTCGCCGAATGACGGGGAGCGATTTAGACGGAGCGGATGCATTGCGCCGGCTCGTGGGTTGGAACCAGACACTTGCCGATTGGCATCGTTTTCTCGAGTTAAGCCCGCAGGGGTGTTTCGTGGCAACGAAGAACCGTGTCCTGTTGGGCACGGTGACCTCGATCACCTATGATCAGAGGCTTTCGTGGATCGGAATGATGCTTGTGCACCCCGAGCACCGGCGGCAGGGTATCGGCAGGCGTTTGATGTGGCAGGTGCTGGCATACGTGCAGGGCCGGGGCGTGGCATGTATTAAACTCGATGCAACACCGCTGGGGTTTCGCCTCTATGAACAGCTCGGATTTGTCCCGGAGTGGACATTGACACGCTGGCAAGGTCAGGGGAATACCCATACGCGCCCTTTAGAGGCTGCGGCGACTGTCGCACGAGACCTGCGAGACGCGGATTGGGCCTCCGTGCAAGAGATCGATCAAGCGGCCTTGGGTGTGTCGCGCGGCAGTCTTATACGGAGCCTGGCACGTCACAGCCGGCGGGTGCTGGTGTGGCCGTCGCAGGGAAAGATCGCCGGATGGGGCCTTCTGCGAGCCGGGACAAATGCGGATTACCTAGGCCCACTCGTCTGTGCCGAAAAGGGCGGCGCCCTCGCACTGGTTCAGGAACTCCTCGTCAGCGCAGGAAACCGTCCGGTATTCTGGGATGCCCCGGACAGAAACGCAGCGGCAGCGGCCGCTGTTCAACGATTGGGCTTCACCCCGGTCCGGACCTTAACCCGAATGCGTCTGGGTCCGCCCGTTGTCAACAGCGATCCGCAGGCCCAGTTTGCCATTGCAGATCCTTCGGCCGGATAACCCCTGGAACGAGTGAAGACGGGTCACATCTGGCGTCAACTGCGCGGCCAGCAAGACTCTGAAAGAGACGGGACCGCTTATTTGAGGGTAACGGAGCCGGCGATGTCGGGTTCGAATACACATGCGACAGACTATCCATTTTGTGACAACAGGCTGTATCGCAGGATCATCGGAGGCCCCAATAGGGTGATGGAGAGAAGATACGGGCATCCCCCAGGCGATGATCACACGCTTGTCGTTTTCAAAAATCATAAGGGTCGGAGCCAATGGCAATGGGGCTGAAAAGCTTTTTCAGACCGAGATCTGAAAAATATGAACAGCGGGGAGACGACTGTGTCAGGGCCTCGGACTGGGGCATGGCCAAACTGGCCTATGAAGCGGCCCTGGACGCCCTTGGAAGGAGCGCACCCAATGATGCCGAATCCAAAGCGAGAATTCATAAAAAGCGCCACGGGTCCATGGAGGCCCTGTCGCGCGAACATATACAGACCGCCCAAGAACTGATAGAATCCGGATTTGAAGACGAGGCCCGGGAATTGCTTGAGCTGGCCCTCGACCTGACACGGGATACGGCATTACAGGCGGACATCGAAAACAGACTGCGGGGCGTGGAGCGCTCCACGTCGATGGCCGTTCAACAGGACACGAGCGAGTTGGAACCGTTATCTCCATTGTATGAACAGGAGGATATCGAGGCTAACGACGTGGAAACCTTTATGGCCCTCTTGGGAGCGTTGCCTGAACCGGTGCGATCCGCCTATGCCACCTACGGCGCTTCGTTTCAGGCAGGTTATCTGGCGCTGAACAGGGGGGATTTCGAACTTGCAGTCCACGCCCTGTCCCGCGCCACGGAGGAGAACCCCTCCCCGTCTTCCTTTATCCCCCTCGAGCTGGCCACGGCCCTTTTGAACGTACAACGGGTTGATGAAGCAAGGGGATTGCTGGAAACCTTTGTTGAGCATCATCCCGATGCGCTTCCCGGTTATCAGGTCCTCTGCGAGGTCTTCTGGGAGATGGGGGCCTTTGACCGGGCCGAGGCCCTTCTTGAAACCTGCCCCGAGGAGCTTCAGAATTCTTCGGCCTACGTTCTGCTTAAAGGGGAAAGTCTGGCCCGGTCAGGCAGGCCCTCCGAGGCTGCGGCCTTTTATCAGGCATTCATGAAGACATACGGACGACACGACGCCCTTTTAAATGCCCTGGCCGCGACATACGAAACCATCGGAGATCTTGAGAAGGCACGTGACCTCTATTGTGAAATCATGAACCAGTGTCGAAGCTGCCACACCCGTATCGACCCGATGGTACAGAGAAAACTGGCAGATATCCGCTTTGCGTTAGGTGAGCGGAGCGTGACGGTCCTGGAATCCTACCTGTCTCTGGCCCAGGAAGATCCTTCCAACCGACCCCTTTATTTTGACCGGGTCAGTCACATCTATGCCTCCCTGGGGAATGAAGCGGAGGCCCGCCGGTTCAGTCAGTTCGCCCGGCAGGCAGAAACTGTTACAAGTGCCCAAAAGTTGAAAAACCCCGGGCGGAAATCCCGTTGAAAACCGGATCTTCGACCCACAACGGGGGCCGCGTTTCACACAGGCGAGCTCTCATCACCCTTTGCCAAACGGATGATAAGACCAGCAGAGCCCTTTTTTTGGCTCTGACCGGCGGTCTGTTGCTGGGCCTTCCCTGGTCTGTTTCGCCCCTGTTCTTTATCGTTTTCATTGCCTGGGCGCCCCTTTTACTGCTGGAGGAGGAAACCCGGGATCACCCAAACCCCTACGCCCTGTTCAATTATGCCTTTGTCGGTTTTCTCTTGTGGAATATTCTGGGATCATGGTGGATCATTCAAGCACAATGGTTGGGCGCCATTTTCATCATGGTGGCCAATGCGCTTTTACAGGCCCTTGTTTTCTGGTCCATCAGCCGCGTTCGAGCAAGCCTCCACATCCCCCTGGTATTTCCCTTTTCGTTTATCTGGATGGGATACGAGTATTTTCATGAATCCTGGGACCTGGCCTGGCCCTGGCTTAATCTGGGCAATGCCCTGGTCACGGCGCCCAAGCTTATCCAATGGGTTGAGTATACCGGCCTTCGCGGGGGCACGCTCTGGATTATCCTGATCAATTTTGCGATCTTTAAGATGGCGGGCACCTGTCGGCAACGGGGTTGGGGATCCACTGTTGTTATGGGGGTCGCAACCGTTCTGCTGATCTTCATCCCTGTACTGGCATCCTATCACATGTTTCACAATTTCAGGGAGGAGGGAGAACTCGTTACGGTGGCCTTGATTCAGCCCAATCTGGATCCATACACGGAAAAATTCGTTCCGGAAAGGCAGGCCCAACACCTGAATGACTTTTTCAAGACCGCGGAAGTCATCTGCGATGGGGAGACCGATTACCTGTTCGGCCCCGAGACCCTTGTGGTGCAGCACATCGACGAGCGAAACCCCTGCACGTCGCCTTACTATCGTCAGTTGTTGGATTTTCAGGCAAACTACCCGAAGCTCACCTGTCTGATAGGGGTCCACAGCTATCAGAAAGTCGAATCGGATATCCCTCCCTGGAGCCGTTTTAACCGAGAGGAAGGCTTCTTCTACGAGGCCTTCAATACGGCCCTTTTTCTTTCACCCGGGTCCCCACCCCAATTCTATCACAAGACCAAGCTGGTCCCCCTGTTTGAGCGCGTTCCATTTGTGCAGTATCTGGGCTTCCTTGGAAAATTCTCCCTGGAACTCGGCGGCTACAACGGCACCTACAGCATTCGCCAGGGGAGCCATGCATTCATGTCCCCCGATGCTTCCATCGGCATCCTCCCCATTGCCTGTTTTGAGTCGGCCTTTGGCGCCCACTGTGCTCGGAGACTCCCGGAAGAAAGGGGCTTTATCTGCATGATTACCAATGATGGATGGTGGAAGCATACGCCCGGCTACCGCCACCACTTCAATTTCAGCCCCATCCGTGCCATCGAATGCCGCCGGGATCTGGTCCGCGTGGCCAATACCGGGATCTCCGCCCTCATCGACGCAAGGGGCGTGGTCATGGCCCACACGCCCTGGTGGAAAAAGACCGTTCTCAAAGGCCCAATCCGTCTTCGAAAAGGCCGGACCTTTTTTGCCCGTCATGGAGACTATATGGGGCGTATCTCCATGTTCCTGGGTGTCCTTCTCATCGTGTGGGGGGAAACGGCAAACCTCGTCCGGAAAGGGCGGAAAAGAAGGGATTGAGGGATTGGGAGGATTCGATGATGCGCTATAAAACCGTTCACGACACGCCCGTATGGAAAACCGTGATGCGCTGGCTGGCCTTGATCATCTTTCGATGTACGGGCTGGAAACCGGAGGGGGAAAGACCGCACCTCTCCAGATACGTCATCATAGCGGCGCCGCACACCTCCAATTGGGATTTTCTTTACACCATCTGTCTGGCGTTCATTCTTCAAATCAAGCCCTTCATTATGATGAAGGCCGCCTGGTTCCGCTGGCCCATGGGTCCTTTCCTCAGGTGGTTGGGCGCCATTCCCGTTGATCGCTCCAAATCAACCCGTGTTGTGGCACGGTCCATCCGGGCCTTTCGTGAAGATCCGCGAATGGTCCTGGTGGTTCCTCCCGCCGGAACCCGCAGAAAAGTTATGTACTGGAAAACCGGCTTCTACCACATCGCCAGGGGGGCGAATGTCCCCATTGTCCTGGGATACCTGGATTACCGACGCAAGGTCGGTGGCATCGGGCCGGTCGTCCACCCCACCGGAAACATGGAAGCGGACATGAAAATCATCAGAGATTTTTACGCCGACATCACAGGCAAATACCCCGGGAAATCGCTCAGCACCCTTGTAACGGCGGAATGGAAGATGCCCCTGTGAGAAAAGGTCCGGGGGCCTCCATTTCAGTCCACCCTCTTCCAAATCCCATATAAAAACATCCTTTTCCTTAAGATAAGACCCCCAGGAAAGGATCCGGCAAGGCG
>JAWOIH010000227.1:0-4315 GCA_046484725.1 Candidatus Desulfacyla sp.
TTTCTCCAAGATTCTGTCTATCAGCAGCCTCAGGCGATCCAGATTGATCGGCTTCTGCAGGTAGTCGTACCCTCCCCATTTCAAGGCCTTGATTGCGCTCTCTATGGACCCGTATCCGGTCACAATAATAACTTCCGTTTCAGAGTGAATCTCTTTGATGGCCTTGAGTAATTCAAGACCGCTCAGTCCCGGCATATTGAGGTCTGTTATAACGATATCAAAGTCATCCTTGTGCGCCAGCTCAAGCGCCTTTTCCCCGCTTTCTGAAACGAATACGCCATAGCCGCCCCGGGTTAGATACGTCTTTACGGTGGAAAGCATATCCCTTTCATCGTCCACGAAGAGGATTTTCGAGTTGGCGTGCAGATGTTCTGTCATGTCGGTATCAGCCATCAACCCTCGCTTTCAAAATGCGTATCACTTACCGCGCTACTCACTCAGGCTCCTGATCCGTTCCATCCGAGTGACAACCTCGGTAACACGGATTCCATATTTTTCGTGGTCCACAATGACGGATCCCTTTGCAATCAGCTTGTTATTTGCATATATGCTCAGGTCCTCGTTTTCAACATTCGACAGGATAACCGGGACGCCGGGTGCAAGTTCGCTGACCCTTCCGATCGTCATCCTTGTCCTCCCCAGTTCAACGCTGATCTCAACAGGTATATTGAGGACAAACTCGAGATTGGGTGAAAACTCCAGCGAATCCATTCCTTGCACCCCACTCTGTCCAGGTGCGGCTTGTCCCGCTGCCATTTCCCCGGGAAAGACCGAATTCCCCGTCTCAGGGGGCGCTCCCATGATTGCGGAGGTCAGCCCCGTTGCATTGTCGGCAGCAACCTCAACATCATCTGCCTGGGCCTTGGCCTGAGCCACAATCTCATCGATCGTTGCTGAATTAGGCCCTTCATCGATGGAGGCCCGTGCATCTTCATCAATTTTCACACAGACCTGAACGAAAATATCGTGGTCGTAAAATCTAAATGCGAACTGCTCATACCTGGCCATATTCAGGGTTTCAATCCTGAAATCCTCACCGATGGTAATAGAGGGCGGTGATATCTCGCATTTCAACCCTGAGTCGCAGAAGCCGGACTTGAGGTTTCCTGCCACAATATTACAAAGTTCCCCGATCACGTCCTTGGTTTGTTCATCATTGCCGACCGCTTCCAGGGGGATATCCATCATTTTGGAAGCTACAATCCGCGAAAATGTTTTGCTTAACTGTATATTGACGCTCCCCGTGACCTCCCCTGCAAAATTTACGGCCCCGACCGCCCGAATACCCTCAATTTGCTGCCCGTCTTTTGAGTCTGACAATTCAAGCTTCATGGAGAGCATCAGGTCAAATAACTCGATAACGGTATCTCCGGCAGATGAAATGATATCAAGTCTTTCAAACTTGCTGATATCGATGCTTGTGAGCCTTTTCAATGCCTCAGGTGGTGCATCTTCTGCGAGTTTTAAACATACTTCCACAAGAAAGTTGTGTTCCTGGTACCGGAAAGCAAATTTTTCATATCTTGCCATGTTGAGGGTCTCGATATCGAAATTCTTCCCCAGTGTCACGGTCGGAGAAGAGATAACACACGAAAGGCCGTTATCGTTCAGGGCTGATTTGAGGTTTCCGCCCACAATGTTGCACGTCTCAAGGATGACATCTTTAACCTCATCTTCTCCCTCGATCTCCTCCAGGTCCATCCCGAGCATTCCTGAAGTCATTAACCGTGCAAAAGCATCTGTTGTCTCTACCTTTATGCTGCCGATAATCTCTCCGGCAACGCTCACAGAGCCTGCAATCCGGGGCAAATCCCACCCTATGAGATTTTCAGGATCGCAGATTTCAACCTCCATGGAGAGCATGGTATCAAACAAATCCAGTACAGATTCGACAACCGGGGTCCGTATTTCAAATGCCGTGATTTCTTGCATGGATTCCCTTTCCATCTATCTCCGAAAAAACAGTTTGGCATGCCGAAGGTCCATCATGGATCGCATACCTCTTCATTCATCCTACCGGTTGCCGCTTGAGACAAGAGGCTTCGGTCTGTGCGCTTGGGATTCACCCGTTCTCCAATGGGCGCTGCACGAGTCGATAGGCTTCTTTCGAACCAAGGCCTTAAAAGACGGCAAGATCGCCCGTTCGATTTTCAGGACGTTGAAACAATGGCCCTCAGGCATCACATCCCAGGTGCGCTATGCCCTATTCGTTAAGATACTCTTTGACCAGACCCAGCATGATGCTTATTTTGGTCGGCTTTGACAGCACGGGATATCCATAATTACGGACCTCGTCATCCAGTGCATCTCTCAATGGTCTGACCCCGAAGAAGCCGCTGACATAAATCACCTTTATCTTGGGGTCTGTTTCCCGGATCTTGCTTACAAGTTCCAGACCGTTCATCTTGGGCATGACGATATCGGTAAAAACCAGGTCCGGTTTAAATTTGAGATACGCCTTGTATCCTTTGTCGCCATCCACGGCGACTCTCACATCATATCCTTCCATTTGAAAAACATCCCTGAGCGTCTCCTGTAAGCCGAATTCATCTTCCACAACCAGTATTTTCCTTTTCGCAGATACAGGTTTGAAATCAGCCCTGTTTCGAACCAACTCAACAAGGTCCCTGTCATCAACGCATTTTAGGCTTTCGTTCAACCGATTGAGCTTCCGCTGGAGTTCTCTCGCCTTGTCGGCGTTTCTAGGGTTCAGATCCGGATGATATACCTTGCTCAAGAGACGATAGCTCGATTTTATATAGGATACCGCCGATGTTTCGCCGAGTTCGGAACAGATCTCCCTGGCCTTTTCAAGGAGACCCAAATCGGCCAGATCTCTTTCCAGCACGTTTATTTTCTCCATTTTGATCCTTGACGTAACGCATTCATATTACAGTTTACCTATCCTATTCGCCCTTCATATCCCGGTTGCCCGCAGAGTGTGGACATCCGCCCAAAACAGAGCCTTTAGTCCCTGTTTTTGATTGGGCATTGCGCCCCCATCAGAAGATATGTCGCACTGAGGTCGAGTCAAAACCATTTGCGGCACCTTGCCTGATCTCTGCAGGAATCATGCCCAAGCCATTCAAGCCAAGTCTTTCGGCTTCGCGGATAAGGGCATAAGTCGTCCTGGCTTGAAGAGAAATCCATCCAAGGACCGCCCCAGACGCCCCCCATTGACTTTACTATTATTGTCCAACTTATGGCGGCCGGAGAAGACCTATCACAGCATTCTATTCCGGCGGACAGCAAAATCAGAAGGGGAAGAGAGGAAGGATGTAACTCCTTGCAGCGCGTTGCCCAAAGGAGAAACCTCGTCTAAATATCTTCAAAAACCCGACATCTCCATTCCCAAAGCTCTCACCGTCAAAAGTTCGTCAACAAAAGCAATCTGTTGACAGGGTCCGGCGGCGGTATCCGGTGCCGTTATGATCCGAAGAAGCCAAGCGCTATCCAACTTCGAACCATGTACCCATCGTTATGGTATAAACCGCTACAAAGTACTCGACAATCAGGAGCGCAGGCACTAAACTATGTTTCCAGTCTTGCGTTCGTCTACGACTGACTTGGCTGAAGCAACGAATCAACACGCGTAAAATGACAGCAGAAAGTTGAAACGACATCAAATGCGGACTGAAGATATCATTAAAGGCCTGTGGAACCTTGGCCGAACCTCAACCCAAAACGGCGAAAATCAGGTTGAAGAAGCCAAGATTATCGAGGTGTTGGATGCCCTGTTCGCCTCCGGAGATCTGGCCCTCATAGAACTGATCCCCATATTGTTGTCGCTTTTTTTCCAAAGTGGCTTTTCCGTAAACCTGACGCCTCTCTTTGACAGATATGGGATAGACAGTCAGCAGAGCGAAACAATACAAAAATTTCTTTTGATCACCCTCTCCCTGCTCAAGGAAGAGAATCTTCCGCTCCCGGCCGGTTCCATCGATCAAGAAACCTTGCTGAAAAAGAGGTGGGGAGACCTCGTGTCGTCCCATGTACTTGAGTTGGGAAACGGGATTTCACTGCAGATAAACCGTCTGAGGGAGGTGTTCAGGCAATTTGCGGGTCAACCGCCTGAGGCTCAGCCGGTTCGGATCGAAGAAGAGCAAGGGGCGGTTACACCACCGCCCCCCCAGATTCACCGGCATTTGAGGCTCCTTTTCTCAGCAAAACAAGAAGAGCTCATTCTGAAAAAACTTAACGGAGAGCCTTTGACCAAAACGGAAAGAGAATACTACTCTCGGGTAGTAAAAAAGAAATTAAAGGCGCTGGCCGACAAAAACCTCCAGGAACTGGCATCAAGGCTTACCGAACCTTA
>JAWOIH010000314.1:0-4686 GCA_046484725.1 Candidatus Desulfacyla sp.
TCAACGAGTACGGATTGAGCATATGCAAGTAATTTACGGACACCAGTTCCCGCTCAAAATAACCCGCGACGCCAATGCTGCTAACGTAATGCAGATGCTTCAACCGCTTCGACGTGGCCAACGTAAGTGCAGTGAGCGTTCCTTCTACGTTAGCTCAATACATGCACTCGGACATCAAGACCATCGAGCGGATGGAGATCATCCGGGACCTTCGGCTGGGGGTCTTTGATGTGCTGGTGGGCATCAACCTGTTACGGGAGGGCCTCGATCTCCCCGAGGTATCCCTCGTGGCTATTCTGGATGCGGACAAGGAGGGGTTTCTCAGGTCTGAACGATCTTTGATACAGACCTGCGGCCGGGCCGCGCGGAATATCAACGGCACGGTCCTTCTGTATGCAGACCAGGTCACCGGTTCCATGGAGCGCGCCATGTCGGAGAGCAGCCGTCGCCGCGAGATTCAACTGGAATACAACCGGGTGAACCATATCACCCCGGCATCCATTCAAAAGAACATCGACGACATCCTGCGGTCTCCTTACGAGGCCGACTATGTCACCGTTCCGACCCTGGCAGAAGAGGAAGCGGCCTATATGACCCAGGAATCTCTGGACAGGAGGATCGAAGCTCTCAAGGAAAAGATGTTTGATGCCGCCTCGAAGCTGGAGTTCGAAGAAGCTGCCCGGTACAGAGACCGGATCACCGCCATTGAACAGAGAGGGATGGAGGTGCTGGGCGGATGAATTCACGAAAATCCGAAATCCGAAATCCGAAATCCGAAATCCCTTCCCTGATTCCCGGTTTTCACGCGGTGAGGGAGATACTGATTCGGGAGGGCCGTTCCGTCCGGGAAATCTGGATCGCCTCCGGAAAAAAACCGGGCAGGGCCGAGGAGATCCTCCGAATGGCCAAGGAACGGAATATCCCCGTCGCTTTCAAGGATCCGGCAGAGTTTTCCCGGCGCTTTCCGGGCGTAGCCCATCAGGGGATCGTCGCCGTGGCGCAAACATTTGCTTATGCTGATCTGGAGCAGATCATGGGGGCGGCGCTTCAGAGCGGGGGCTACGGGCTCATCCTGGTGGCCGACCACATTACGGATCAGGGGAACCTGGGCGCCCTCATCCGGACCGCGGCCTTCTTCGGCGCCCACGGCATTATCATCCCGGAGGACCGTTCGGCCCGGGTAGACCCGGCCATGCTCAAGCGCTCGGCAGGGGCCTGTGCCCATATACCGGTCGCCAGGGTGGTCAACATCGGCCGGACCCTGGACCTCCTGGCCAAAAAAGGCTTCTGGATTATCGGCACCTCCGGCGATGCATCCACGTCCATCTACGGATTCGACTGGAAGCGCCATGCGGCCCTGGTCCTGGGAAACGAGCAGAAGGGGCTCAGCAGACCCTCTCTCAAATCGTGCCACGAGGTCGTCAGTATCCCGTCTCATGGCGTCATGGAATCCCTCAACGTATCCGTAGCTGCCGGCGCCGTCCTTTCCGAAATTATCCGCCAGAGGACCTCCTGAGGTGCAACGGTTGAAGTTATAGATGACCGTTTACTGAGCTATGAATCCTCCATATCTGCGATCTCCCCGGCCGGGAGGCCCAGTTCTCCTGCCCGGAGGACCCGCCGGAGGAGTTTCCCGCTCCTGGTCTTGGGGAGCCTTTCCAGAAAGGAGAGTTCCTTCACGATGATGTCTGAAGAGAGACTCGCCTTTACAAAGGCCTTGATCTCGTGATTCAGACGGATAGACGGGGTGAACCCCTTGTGAATGGTGATAAAGGCCTTCAGATAAGACACGCCCTCATCCGGTTCCGAGCCCTTTGAAATGACCGCGGCCTCCGACACCGCCGGGTGCATGCAGAGGATCTGCTCGATCTCGTAGGGCCCGATGACCTTGTGTCCGCCGGCCTTGATGAGGTCGTCGTTGCGGCCCTGGTGAAAATAGTACCCCTCGTCGTCCATGATGGCAATGTCGCCGGTCAGAAACCACCCCTTCTCATTGAAATAGGCCCGATACCGGTCCTCATCCAGCCAGAGGCCGACCATCATAGCGGGCCATCCGGCCCTGATCGCCAGTTCGCCAAGGCTCAAAGGGGGCATGGGCTCGCCGTCCTCGTCCAGGATAGCGACCTCTACCCCGGGGACCGGCCTCCCCATGGCGCCGGGCTTGATGTCCATGGAGGGGAAATTGGCCAGGCAGATCATCCCGGTTTCCGTCATCCAGTAGGTATCGTGGGGCGATCGGCCCAGGTGCTGCTTCACCCAGTAGAAGATATCGGGCACCAAGGGGGCGCCCACGGTGGCCATGTGCCGCAGATGGGACATGTCGTAGCGGCTGGCCAGGTTTCCCCCGGCCTCTTTCAGCCTGGTCAGGGTCCGGGGCGTGGTATACCAGACCGAAACGCTGTGCTTTTCAAGGGTCCAGTACCAGTTGGCGGGCTCAAAGGGGTCGCCCTGGACAAGGGCCGTGGCTCCGCACAGCCAGGGGGCCAGAACGCCGTACACGATCCCCGTCACCCAGGCCGGATCCGCATCCACCCAGAGGACCGTATCTTCCCTCAGGTCGAGGACCTCTCTGGCCGTGCTCAGTATCCCCACCATATCGTCATGGGCGTGCACGACCCCCTTGGGCGGGCCGGTGGAGCCCGATGTATAGCTCAGGTAGAGGGGAGAATGGGGCCGCAGCCAGATGTTGCAAAACTCGGTGGGCATCTGTTGCGGGATGCCGCCCACCAGGATCTCATTGGCTAACAGGTTCGGGAGAGGGCCTTCGGTCAGAAAAATGAACTCCGTGTTGTCCTGAATATCCGTCGGAAGCATCTCGACCAGGTCAGGATGGGTCAGTATCCCCCTGGGGACTGCATCGGAGATGCGGACGCTGACTTCATCAAAGGTGGAGGTGGCATAGACCGGACAGAAGAGGGCGCCGATCCGTGCGCAGGCCAGGAGCGCAAAGTATATCTCCGGACAGGGGGGGAGAAATACAAACAACCGGTCTCCTGTCTCGAACCCAAACCGGACCAGGAGGTTTGCCCATTGTGCTGACTTCTCTTTCAGCTGGAGATAGGTAAATACGGTAACCGTGTCTCCCTTTTCAAAGATGAGGGCCTTACGCTCTTTTCGCTCCGGATCCATGGCCCAGCGGTCCACGGCCTCATGGGCGATGTTGATCCTGCCGGTGGTGCGCCAGGTAAACTGTCCCTCGATATCCGTCCAGTTGAAGCCCCGATACCGCTCGTTATAGTCGCCGAGATTTGCCTCAGGGTTCTCTGCGGGCACCCGGGCCTTGATCATAAATGGTCTCCTTTTTCTCAGGCATTAGAGTCTACCAGACGCCATACCCCTGATGAATGCCCATAGCCTTGGCGATCAAATCGGCTGTCTGTTGGCTTTCCATGCTCGCCGCCTTTGCCACAGGGCCGGGGTTCACCAGGGCATGTACGACCTCTTTGACCGAGGCGGCCAGGGCCCTCGGGTTGTAGCCGCCTTCAAGGACAAAGAGGATCGGCGGATCGCCGATCTCCGCACGCCATCCCATGAGAAGCCGGGTCAGGGTGCCGAATGCCCCTTCGCTCAGCCGTGACCGGCCGATAGGGTCCTCTTCATGGGCGTCGAAACCCGCAGCCGCCAGGATCAACTGGGGCTGATAGGCCTTCATCACAGGGCCCACCGTCGCCTGGTAGAGATGCACGAATTCCCCATCCGTCAGTCCCCTGGGTAATGGGATATTGATTGTATAGCCCTCTCCCTCTCCTTCTCCCACATCCTCCCAGTCCCCGGTGTAGGGATAGAGCATCGGGTCGTGGGTAGAGAAATAGAGGACCTCTTTTTCCCTGTGAAACAGGTCGTTGATCCCGTTGCCGTGGTGAATATCGAAATCAACAATGAGGATGCGGCCCAGTCCATATTGCTTCATGGCATATCGGGCCGTGATCCCGATGTTGTTGAATACGCAGAAGCCCCCGGCACGATCCTTGAGGGCATGGTGTCCCGGCGGCCGGATCAGGCAGAAGCAGGCGTCCGCTGACTGCCCCATCAGCGCGTCCAAGGCCTTTACACAGCCGCCGACCGCCAGCCAGCTCGCCAGATAGGTCTCAGCACTCACAGGCGTGTCCGGGGCAAGGCTCGTGGATCGATAATCGGCCGTCTTCAGGACCCGCTTGACATAAGACGGGCTGTGAACCGACTCCAGATGCTCGAGTGTCGCCGGTTGCGGCTCAATAGGAACCAGGTCCCCGCCGAAATCGGCATCGAGCATCCGGTAAACGGCCTTGAGCCGGTTCGGGTGCTCCGGATGGGTATGGCCCGGCTTGTGGAGCAGGAATCTCTCATCCCGGACAATGCCGATCCGGTTTGTGCGCTCAAGGTTCATGCGGGTTGCTCGTTGCTGGTTACTCGTTGCTGTGTACTGCTTATTCCTTACTGTCTACTGCTTTTTCTGCCATCTGACCGCTGATGTTTGTTACTGGTTACTCGTCGCTGGTAGGGGGCTCACCCTCTGACCCTCTTAACTTCTCACCTTCTTCTTTCGACCTCTGTTTGCTCTTTACGGGTTGCCGGGTGTTATTCATGGGTATGAAGCTGTTCCAATTCTTTCCTTCCGCGTTCCCCGATCCGCGTTTCGCGTTCACCAAGAGGGTCCATTTCCCGGACTGTTCAATCAACCATCATCCATCGACAATCATCAATCCC
>JAWOIH010000332.1:0-13832 GCA_046484725.1 Candidatus Desulfacyla sp.
GGCTCGATCTCTGCGGAAGTGGGCCGGATGGCCTCATGGGCCTCCTGGGCCCCCTTACGGCTCTTGAACCGGTTCGGCGTTTCGGGTAGGTAATCCTTGCCGAAGTTTTTCTGAATTAATGCCCGGGCCTCTGAAACGGCGTCGTTCGAAAGCCGGAAGGAATCCGTCCTCATATAGGTAATGAGCCCCACCAGACCCCGTTCTCCCAGATCGACCCCCTCGTAAAGGGCCTGCGCCACGGACATGGTCTTCTTTGCGGAAAAGCGCAACCTGCGGAAGGCCTCCTGCTGAAGAAGACTGGTAATGAAGGGAGGCGGGGGGTTTTTCCGGGTCTTTTTCCTGGTTACCTCCGAAACCCTGAATGGAAGATCCTTGATCTCCGAGACAATCTTGAGGGTCTCCTCCTCATTGTGCAGTTCGGTCTTTTTGCCGCCGTATTTGAAGAATCTGGCCTCAAACGGAGGGGGTTCGGCGGATTGGAGGTGCGCCGTGAGGGACCAGTATTCCTTGGGATCAAAGGCCTGGATGTCGCGTTCCCTGTCGCAGATCATCTTGACGGCCACGGACTGAACCCGTCCGGCGCTCAGCCCCCCTTTCACCCTTTTCCAGAGGAGCGGGGATATCTGGTAGCCTACCAGGCGGTCCAGGATCCTCCTGGCCTGCTGGGAATCAAACTTGTTTCTGTCAAGTGCCTGCGGTGAAGCAACGGCCTCACGGATGGCCTTTGCGGTGAGTTCGTTAAAAAGGACCCGGAATATCCTCTTGTCTTGATCTCCCGCACCCCTTTTCAGCTCATCGGCAATGTGCCAGGCGATGGCCTCTCCTTCCCTGTCGGGGTCCGGGGCCAGATATATCGCTTCGGCATCGCTTCCGGCGGCCTTCAACTCCTTCAGGATTTTACCTTTTCCTTTAATCGTGACATAGTCGGGCGTGAAACCGTTTTCAATATCCACCCCCAACTTACTGACGGGAAGATCTTTCACATGTCCGACCGAGGCCATGATCCTGAAGTCAGGCCCCAGATACTTTTTGATGGTCCTGGCCTTGGCGGGCGATTCGATGATAAGTAGTTTCTTTGGCATTCCTTGTTATCCGTTGAGGGTTACTGGTTGCTCGTTGCTCGTTACGGGTTGCCGGTTTGTTGAGTTGTTTAAGTTGCAGAAAGGCACAAGGCACGAGGCGCAAGGGGCAAGAAAAAGATCATATTTTCCGACATCCATCTGTCACCGGACAAACATCCTGCCGGGAAGCTGCCTCACAATCCCTTCCAGTTCCATCTTCATCAGGATGCCTGCCACCTTGCCCGCATCCATATTTCCCAGCCTTACAATGTCGTCCATATGCACGGGATAATCCCCTACTATCTCATATACTTTTTTCTCGAATTCATTCATATCCCGAGGCGTTCCGTCAGGGTGCGTCGGAATGGATTTACTCCCGGCCGCTCTCCCGAAAAACCCGAATTCGGCCAGTATGTCATCGGCATTCTCGATCAGCTTGGCGCCCTGCTTGATCAGAAAATGGGAGCCGGTGCTCTTGAAAGAATCAATGCTGCCGGGTACGGCGAATACCTCGCGGCCCTGGTCCAGGGCTGTGGATGCGGTAATCAGGGAACCGCTGTTCCGAGTGGCCTCCACGACGACGGTTCCCCTGCTCAATCCGCTGATAATCCGGTTACGGATAGGGAAATTTTTGGGCTCGGGGGGAGTCCCCATCGGAAACTCGGACACAATGGCGCCGTTCTCCTCTATTCTCTTGAACAGCCCCTTGTTGGATTCCGGATACACCACATCGATGCCTGTCCCCAGAACCCCTATGGTGAACCCATTCCCCATGAGACACCCGCTGTGGGCGGCGGCGTCGATCCCCCTTGCCAGGCCGCTGACCACGCCTGCCCCCCTTCTTGCCAGACCCAGGGCGATGGTTTCCGCCGCCTTTCGGCCGTAGTGGGTGGGGTTCCTTGATCCTACAACGCTGATCAATGTCTTTTGGGGCGGGATCTCTTTTCCCCTGACATACAATACCATGGGAGGATTGTAGATCTCTCTCAGGAACGCAGGGTAAGCGGGGTCGGTGTAGACGAGAATCCTGGCATTACACTGTTCCGCCTTCCTTATTTCAGCCTCAGCCTCCGTGTCAAGTGCCCGGTGTGTAATCTTTCGGGCAATATCCCTGCGTATCCCTTCCACTCTCATCAGACCTGGGATGTCTGCATCGAAGACCGTTTCCGGATCCCCGAATGTCTCGATCAGCCTTTTTATTACCGCATTGCCCAGACCCGGAATCATGTAGAGGGCCAGCCACGCCAGTCTGTTGTCCTGCGATGTGCTCATGATCTGCAATCAGGCCTCTGGGTTGCTGGATCCTGGATATCCGATATCGGTGCGTGATGGCGCCGTTTCCAATCTCTAACCCCTGAACTCTGATCCTTGTTGCCGGTGGAAGATCACCTCAGCGGGAATGCCCGATCCTTGAACCGTGAACCCAATAAGCCCGGCGAACGAACCCAATACAACAGGCTCAACAAACTCCCCAAACAGGCCTGGTGCGGCGCTGACCCATGAAATACGCCTGAAGGCGCCAAAAGGCAGATTCATATCCATTTTCGCGAGGAGGTTGCCGGGGTAACCCCGACGGTTTTCAAGGGTGTCAGGATGGCGGGAGTATAAAACAGGCGACCGTGGATTCGTCAAGGTTTTTCTCGATGTCGTCGTAACCTCTCTATTTAATGATACATTTCGGCATCTTTGACAAGAGAATAAATGCCTCGGGAAGATCGGCTCGGGAACCGACGGCCTCTGCCAGCCGGTTCAGAACATGCAGCGGGTGATTTTCAAGGTCTGTCTCGTCATGTTCGAGCCCATAATGTGTCAACAGCCCCTTGAGAACCTCCTTTAAATGGATGGCCTTCAGCATGGTGCCGCTGTAGAATTCTCTTTTAGCCGTAATAACCAGGCCGGTTGAGGTGCCCGGTCTCGACTCCAGGACAAGAAGATAGCCTATCACCTGATCCGGAAGGGCCGGCTCCTCCGGCTGATCGGGTTCTCCACGGCTCACGATCTGGAACAGATTGCCCCTCCGAATGCCATGCACGTGACCATGATTCATGTAGAGGACCGAAAACTGACCGATAACCTGTCTCAAATCCTTTGCCGCGACCACCGGTATCTTAAACGGTTTGGACGGGTCCGACGTTTTTGGTTCAGGACCGGAGAGCTGGACGCAGGGAGATACGGGTTGAAAGGGAAGTACGGGGTCTCCCATTTGCATGGGCCTGTAGCATTCGACGATTTCCGCCTTGAATACGTGGGGCTTAACCTCCCTTTTCAGGACGACCCTCCCCATAAACGAGACGACATATCCCAGGTCCCTTCCGGTAAGGGGGTGGTCGAGTTCGGACGAGCTGTTGAAAACCGTATAGAGGTCTCCCGGCTTGATGTCGTGCCCTTCTTCAAAGACGACATAGACCGTGTCCCCCCGTGCCAGAAGAACCCTCTCGGTCTCATCCGAAAAGAGGTGCCCCCACGGCTTGACCTCTTCAACGGAGAGGAATCCCAGGCCATCCACCTCTGTAAATTCAGAGACGTCAATACCCATATGGGCCTGGTTCTGCGATCCCGGGTCCTTTCCAGCCGATTGCGGAACGGACTGTGCCGAGATCCCGCCCGGCAGGAGCATATTGAGAAAAAATATGCCCGCCGCAATCCATAGATGGATGGCTTGACAATATGTTTTCAATGCCTTTTCCTCGTTTAAGTCGTCAGCGTAAACCCAACCCGATGCTTTCGCCGGTCGGGAAGCCCTGAACTCCCTAATCTGATGGGGGATCGGCAAAATGCCCGCTGCTACGGCGCCCAATGTCCGGGACAAAGGATACAGGTCAGCGGTTCCATTTGTCAAGCAACAACCACGGGGGCCGGAAATCGGCCTGCAAGAGCAAGGCGGTTGACATTGTGAAACAATTGCTGCATGATGCCGCAAAGACCTCTGACAGGATCTGATGTCGCGAGAGTGGCGGAACTGGTAGACGCGCTGGACTTAGGATCCAGTGGGGTAACCCGTGGGGGTTCGATTCCCCCCTCTCGCACCACCCTCCCCGTCTGTTCAGAAGGCGCGGTCAAACCGCAAGGATTACTTCAGCGTGATTGCTCTTTCAGGACATATCTCCTGACAACAGAAACAGGTGATGCAGGTATCGGCGTCCACGCGGGGCAGGTCCCCTTCCATGGACAGGGCCGATACAGGGCACTGGTCAATACAGGTTCCGCAGGCGGTGCACAGGTCCGGATCGGCCTGGGGCCGCAACAGGGTGCGGCTGTGCATCATCTCCTGGATGGCCCTGTTTTGAGAAATGGCTTCACCGCCTGCGGGCGGCAGTTTGAAGTCGGGGAGGATCTTCAACTCGCCGATGATTTCCATCTTGCTTACATCGTACGGACCTAATCCGAGTTCCTCGGCCTTCTGGAGGAAGCGGAGCCGTTCCGGTTCGAGTCCCATCATCGTGGCCATGACGGCGTCCACGGCCACTGCATTGTTGGAGGCCATGATGAGGCCGATCTCTCTGAGGTCGGGCGAGGCCGGTCCGTTTCCCTCCATCCCCACCACCGCATCCACGATAAACAGATCCGGGACACGAAGCCGAAATACCTCCACCACGGCTTCGTGGAAGCGCTCGGGATTCCCTGCCGCCTTGTGCAGCCGGGCCTTTTGGGCCCCGGGAAGACTCCCATAGCTGTTTTTGATAGCGCCGGTCACGATGGTCAGCCCGTGTGTCTTGAATTTGGGGAGGCTGATGATGACGTCAGCGTCCAGCACGGCCCGTGAGACGCTCACCCAGGGCAGATAGTCGGTGTTGAATGGAACCTTTTGCGCATCGTTGCCGATATTTTGATAATACCCCTTGGCCGCCTCCATCAGCCCGGTCTTTTCAAAGCAGTTTTCGTTATCGCCGTAGTTGAAGAGACCGGGGTTATCGCCGACGATCAGATTCGCGGGTCCCATCGCTTCCACCTTCTCCACCACCGCGCGCAACAGGGCGGGATGGGTCACAATCCCTTCCTCAGCCCGGGAGGCCCTCAGGACGTTCGGCTTGATCAGGACCTTGCGGCCCGCCGCCTGCACGGGAAAGAGGTCAAAAGCCCTGTCCACGGCCTGGCGCACGTTCTTATAGGTTGCGGGGTGTATCATTACCTTGGACATAATTCTCCTCCTTCATCCGAATATGGCCCAAAAAAGCGATGAAACCATTCGAATCTGCCGGAATGGCTTGATCTAGGGTGATGAACGATCCATGGCGACAAGCTCTCTGGCCGCCTGAAGCATATGATCCAGAAGCCCCGGGCCGGGGTCCCGGGTTTCGATTATCCGTACAAAAGGCCCCAAGGGTCCCCACTGTGTTGCATCGCTGTGTTTGAAAAGGGCCACCGTGGGGACGCAGCGCATGGCCGACAGATGGGTGACGCCGCTGTCATGGCCCAGAAACAGTATTGCCTCGTCGAGCGTCCTGGTAAGGGTTTCCCTGTCTTCGCTGAGCACCGACCGGATAGCCCCTGCCTCGATTGCGTCCTTGAAATAAGGGTGAAGGGGTGCTTCCGCCGGTCCCAACAGGAGAACCGGCTCCAAATCGGCAAAACCGGCCTCCTTGGAGAGCCGGGAAATGAGGTCCAGCCAGAAACCGGGGGGATGATTCTTCTTCAGAGAGCCCGATCCCGGGTGGAGTACGATGCGCTTTCCGGTTGCGGAAAACCCTGCCCGCTGACACAGGGCACCGTCTCTTGCCCCCTGTACCACCTGCGCAGGATCGACAGGAAGGCCTGCCGATGCCAGACAACGGGCCAGGTACTCGGCCACATGCACATCCTCTCCCTCCATAGGAAAGGAACGGAAGACATGCACGTCGGCATGGGGCAGGGAAGCTTGCAGATTGCGGCGGATCACCCCATCCGGATCGCTGAAAAACGCAGCTGTAATCTTTAGGTCCTTTTCCGATACAGGGAGCCGCCCCTTGTCCGGCGTATCCATAAAAAGGCGGTGCCAGCCCGAGGCCTCCAGATCCATGGCCCGATCCACATGGGGCCGGATGAAGTCAAGACCGGGATGCCTCCCCACAAAGGTGACAATGACCTTGTCTGCGAGATCGTTGAGAGCGGGAAGCAACATCATCGTATCCCCCAAGGCCCCCGGCCGGATGATCAGAACACGCCGCATTCCGTGCCTTTACCATGCAGGCGAGGCAACCACCAAGATAACGCAATCCTCCTCGCCGTCATTCAGGAGGGCATGACTGGCGCCGGTGGGGATCCAGACGGCGTCCCCCGGGTTGACGGCCCGCGCCTCCCCGTCCACCCGCATTTCACCCGACCCGCTCAGGACAAAATAGATCTCCTCCATGGGGTCCACATGGGCCTCGATCTCCTTGCCCGGCTTGAGACTGGCAATGGCCAGGAAGCCGATCTCTTTCAGGGTTCGCCGGTCCAGGATCATCTGTGCAATGGCCCCGCCGTGGGCGCGATAGGTGGTCTCGATCACTTCCGTGTCATTCAGATTCCGTACAATCATGGTCCTGGCTCCTTAGTGGTTGCTGGTTACTGGATACTGGTTGCTGGTCGGAGCGAAGCGTAGATCCCGCAGAATGCGCGACTGGATACTCGATACTGGATGCTGGATAAAGGGGTTTGTTGGGTTCGTTGAGTTTATCGGGTTCATTGGGTTTACAGTGCTTACAAACCCCATGCCCTATGCTCTATGCCCTATGCGTCATGCTGTTGAGTGATACCCGATAACGCCTTTTCCATTTCAGCTTTAAGCTTTATGCTTGTTTTCCTATGTCTTGCGCTTAACGCGTTGCTCCCTGCTCCTCGCTCCCTGCTCCTCGCTCCCTGCGCCTCACACCTCACGCCTAACGCCTTGGGCCTCACAAAGTTGGTTGACTTTTAGGCCCCATTCGGTAAAATCCCGTACATATGCCTTGGTGAACCGATGTTATAATCCAAATTGCAGGGGATGCCAAATGGAAAAAGGAAGACTGGACCCGCGGCTGAGGTTGATACAGCAGGGTGATCTGGAAGGGAAGGTCGTTCTCTTAAGGGTCGATCACAACGTGGTCAAGAAGGGCCGAATCAAGGATCCCTACCGGATTGACGCCACCATCGGCACCCTTTACGCCATTGCCGCAGGCGGGGGAAAACCGATCCTGATGACCCATGTGGGAAGGCCCAAGGATAAGAAAACAGGCCGGATATCGTGCCGGGAGGACGAATCCATAACACCCATTGCGCGTTATCTGGAACAGAAACTGCCTGTACGGATTCATATCCCGGAATTCCCGGCAGATCCTGAAAAGGGGATTACGCGCCTGGACCCTTCCATTGAATCCGCCATTTCCGATCTGAGGCAGGGAAAGATCGGGATGATCTACCTTCCCAATACCCGCTGGTTCGAGGGCGAACAGGCAAAAGGACCGGAGCGGGAGGCCCTGGCCGATGGGTTGGCGTCTTTAGCCGATCTCTACGTCAATGATGCATTCGGTTCGTGGCGGGCCCACGCCTCCACCTACGACGTGGCGAAGAAACTCCCCTCTTTTGCAGGCATCCTGCTTCAGAAGGAGCTGAGGAACCTCTACAGGGTCCTGGAGCCGCAGAGGCCTTTTGTGGCCGTGGTGGCCGGCGCCAAATACGATACCAAGATCGGTCCCCTCAAGGCCCTCTACGAGCGGGTGGATCACCTGATCTTAGGGGGGCTGATGTATAACACCTTTCTGGCCGCCAAGCATGGGGTACGGATTGCCGGCGTCACAGAGGAAGACAGGGCCCTCGCAGGGGAGCTGGTGGAACTGGACAAGATCGGCAAGAAGATCGTGCCACTGTCCCGCCTGGTGGAATCAGAGACCCTGGAAGCGAGGGTCGATGGGAAATATCAATCCATCGGGATGGCGGATCTGACATCCGGCCGGGATATCCGATATGTCGTGGATGTTGATCCCGGATCCTTTGAAGAGAAGGAGGTGGCGGATATCATCGCCTCTGCAAAGACGATTTTTGTCAATGCGGTCATGGGGTTCATGCCCCTCTTTTATGAGGGCTCCGAGGCCCTCTATCGCCTGATCGGGGATAACACCGATGCGGCCAGGCTCTTTGCAGGGGGGGATACCCTCCAGGAACTCCGGAATCTCTGCCCGGGCATTTACATGGCAGGACTGGACGACCCGAAGGCCTACTACTTCACCGGCGGAGGAAGCGTCCTGACGGCCCTGGAACAGGGGACCCCGTATCAGATGAAGCCGGTTGAGGCCCTCATGGAAGGCGGCCCTGAATGACCGCCACCCCTATTTTTGATCCTGAAGGCGCGGGCAGGCCGATGCGGGTGGCGGCCTTCATGTCGGGTTCCGGCACCAATATCATGCGGCTCCTGGCCTGCGAACGGAATCTGAAGGCCCACGGAAACGGGTCCCCATTCGAGACGGTCTTTATCTTCAGCGATCGATCGGACGGGCGCTGTGCCGGTGAACGGATCGCCCTTGAAAACGGCCTTCCTTATTTCAGCTATGACATTCGGGCGTTTCACCGGAAGCGGGGGCTCAGGCGGTCGGTTTTGACAGAGGAAGGCCTGGGCGCCAGGCGGGAATATGACCGGGTTGCCGGGAGGCTGGTCAAGGCATTTGAGATCGATGTCATTGCACTGGGCGGATACATGAGTTACACCACCCTTAGTCGGTGCGTCAATGTCCACCCTGCGGACCTTTCCATATGTCTCCCCGACGGCCGCAGAAGATATGTGGGCGACGATGCGGTGAAAGACGCCATTTTTCAAGGGGAGAAAAGCCTGCGGTCTTCCACCCTTTGGGCCGATGAAGGCGTGGACACAGGGCCCCTCCTGATGGTGTCGGATGCCCTCCCTGTGACGCTCCCTGAACCGGTCGATGCCCTTGCCAGAGACCCTGAAAGGCTTAGACAGGTGGCGGACGACCACCAGGATCGGCTCAAGGAGGCCGGGGACTGGAAGATCTTTCCCAGGACCATCGAGATGATAGCGAGAGGCCGTTTTGCCCTTGATGAGGAAAACCGGGTGTATGTGGACGGCCGGCCTGTGCCGGGCGGGTATCGGGAATGACTGAAGATTTAATATTGAAGATTGAATACTGGATATGGATGTTCTCGTAAAAAGTCAAAAATGCTCTTTTTCCGTCATTCCGGCGAAAGCCGGAATCCAGTCTTCATAAGCACTTATGAAGCCCCTGGCCCGGTTTTTCAACGGAGTGACGAGTTTTTACGAATGCATCCATATTGAACATCGAACATCCAACGTCGAACATCGAACTGTGAATATGGACATAAGGAGATCCTGTCATGACGGAACTGATCCCCTGGATACACGATGAGATAAGCAGGATGAAGAGGGACATGGATCATCTCCTCAACCGGTGCTGGCCCGACATAGGGGCAGACCTGTTGATGGGAGGTTTTTCCGGGGGCATTTCCCTGGAGATCATCCAGACCGATGAGGCCTTGACGATCAAAGCGGTGATCCCCGGGGTGGATCCCGAAGACCTGGAACTCTCCGTCACCGATGAGAAATTGATGATCAAAGGGTGTAAAAAGGAGACATCTGTTGAAGGGGGCGGTTATTATCAACGCGTGGAAAGGAAGCTCCGCTCTTTTTGCCGTACCGTAGCCCTTCCGCCCCGAGCGCGGATCGGAGAGACCAAGGCGACCCTCCACAACGGCATATTGAAGATCGTGGTGCCCAGATGGAAACCGAGAGAGACCCTCCGGATAAAGGTGGAGATCGTCTGAAACCGCTTTCTATTTTCATGTTTTGTCAAAGAATAAAAAAATAAGGAGATCGGCAATGCCCAAAAAAAGCGCTTATCCGGAAGTCCCTGTCGAGAATCTCAGGTGGAGGCTCGATCCCGCCACGCTCCCTTTTGAAACCACCGACGATCTGGAACCGTTGAAGGAGATCATCGGGCAGAACCGGGCGGTCGAGGCGTTCAAATTCGGCATGGGCATAGACAGACAGGGGTACAATGTCTTTGTTACGGGCATGCCGGGAAGCGGCAGGATGTCCACTGTCAAAAAGCTGCTCGAGGAGATATCCAAGAAGGACAAGGTCCCCGATGACCTCTGTTATGTCAACAATTTCAAGAACCCCGAGGCCCCCATCCTGATCCGCCTCGATGGTGGCGCCGGCATCCACTTCAAAAAGGCCGTCAACAGCTTGATCGACACGCTGAAGAAGCAGATCCCCCAGCTCTTCGAGAGCCAGGAATACATCAACATGAAAAAGGAGATCATGGAGGCGTATGAGGCAAAGGGGAAGGCCTTTTTCAAGAATCTGGACGAACGGGTAAAGGCGGAAGGATTTGCCCTTGTGGACGTCCAGGTAGGGCAGATCAAGCGGCCGGAGGTGATGCCCCTGGTGGATGAAAAACCGATGCATATTGACCAGGTGGAGGCCATGGTGGAAAAGGGGAGGTTCCCCAGGGATGAATTCGAGACCATGAAGGAAAAGCACACCCAGCTGCGGGAGCAGATCGATCAGATTTTCCTGGCCCTCAGGGACCTTCAGAAAGAGGTCCAGGAAAAGGTGGAAGAAATGGACCGGGTAACCTTCATAAAGACGGCCTCGGACCTGGTGGCCCCGATCACCAAGGCATTTCCGGCCGATTCCGTGAAGGAATACCTGAAAGAGATGCTGGAGGATATGGCCGACAACCTCCAGATCTTTAATCCCCAGCAGCAGGCCCAGATCCCCGGCCTTCCCATGATGATGGTGCCGGAAGGAGACCGGTTCCAGCCTTATCAGGTCAACCTGATGGTGGATAACAGTGATCAGAAATCGCCGCCGATCATTGTGGAAGGCTATCCCACCTACCGAAACATCTTCGGAAGTATTGAGCGGATTGTGGACAGGGCCGGCATATGGCGCACCGATTTCAGCAAGATCAAGGCCGGGTCTCTAATCAAGGCCATGGGCGGTTATCTGGTCATCAATCTCTTGGACGCCATTGTGGAACCCGGTGTATGGCAGGCCCTCAAAAGGGCGCTCAAGAGCGAACAGCTTGAGATCCAGACCTATGATCCGTTTTATCTCTTCACTACGAGCGGGCTGAAACCGGAGCCGATCGATCTGAACGTCAAGGTGGTGGTCATTTCCGACGCCTACCTCTATCACCTTCTCCTCATGTACGACCAGGACGTCAACAAGGTGTTCAAGGTCCGGGCCGATTTCGATACGTCCATGGATAATACCGAGACCTCTATCCAGCACATTGCACGCTTCATCAAGATGAAGACGGAGGAAGAGCATCTCAGACCCCTTGACCGGGGCGCGGTGGCGACCCTGTTGGAACATGCCGTCCGGATGACGGGAAGGCAGGAGAAGGTCTCCACCAGCTTTCCCGAGATCACCGATTTTGTCCGGGAGGCCGATTACTTTGCAGGCCAGAAGAATCTGAAGAAGGTGGAACGGGAGCACGTGGAAGCGGCTATTTCCGCGAGGAGATACCGTTCCAACATGGTTGAGGAGCATATCCAGGAGATGATCGACCGGGGGACCCTGATGATCGATATCGACGGCGATGTCGTGGGCCAGGTCAACGGGCTCGCCGTCTATTCCATGGGCGACTTCATGTTCGGGAAGCCTTCCCGCATTACGGCCTCCACGTCCATGGGGAGGGCCGGCATCATCAATATCGAACGGGAAGCAGACATGTCGGGCAATACCCACAACAAGGGGGTCCTGATCCTGGGCGGGTATCTGCGGAAGAAATACGCCCAGGACAAGCCGCTGTCCATGAGCGCCAGCCTCGCCTTTGAGCAGTCATACGGGGGGGTGGACGGCGACAGCGCCTCCTCCACCGAGATCTACGCGCTCCTCTCGAGTCTGTCCGGGATCCCCATCCGCCAGTATATCGCCGTCACCGGGTCGGTCAACCAGAAGGGCGAGGTCCAGGCCATCGGCGGCGTCAACGAGAAGATCGAGGGATTCTTTGACTGCTGCCGCAAGATGGGGGCTGCCAACAACCAGGGCGTCATGATTCCAGCCAGCAACGTCAAGGACCTGATGCTCCGCAAGGACGTGGTGGAGGCGGTGGAAAAGGGTCGTTTTCACATCTATCCGGTAAAAACCATCGACCAGGGGATTGAGATCCTGACCGGTAAAAAGGCGGGGGAGAAAAATGAAAAGGGGGCCTATCCCAGGGGGAGCATCAATTATCTGGTGGACCGCAAGCTGAATGAACTGGCCGAGGGGCTCAAGGACTTCGGCAATGATAAACAGGAAGATGAAAAAAGGAAGGGGACCGGGGCGAAGAAGAAGGGGAAACAAAAGGCGCAAGGCGTGAGGCGCAAGGCGTGAGGTATGGCCGAAGTCTGAAAGCTGAAAGCTCAAAGCGACCGGCAACCAGCAGCGAGTCCCGAGGACCCAATGTCCAGTCCCCCATATCCCTTTCGAGTCCCATCGAGGAGAAGATCGCCTGGGCCCGCGACGCCTATGAGAGATTGGGCGAGCCGCTCCTGAGAGACCCTGAGATCGCCGGTCTCTTAAACCGTCTGAAAGAGGCTGTTGCCGCCTCCCGCAGGGAGATGGCGGATACCGGCATTGTGGAGATATGCCGGCGGTGTGACCGGGACGAGGGCGGATCGTGCTGCGGGGCCGGCATAGAAAACAGGTATGATGTCTGGCTCCTTTTGATCAATCTCCTCCTTGGGGTGCATCTTCCGGAAGGGCGACACCGACCCGATGCCTGCTTCCTCTCCGGCGAAAACGGGTGTCTCTTGGCGGCCCGCCATATCATCTGCATCAATTTTCTCTGCAAGAACGTAACGGATCAGATCGATCCATGCAGAATAACCGCACTTCGGGAAAAGGAGGGGATAGAAGTGAATGCCCTCTTTATCCTCCATGAGCGCATCAAGACCGTGTTGAAGAAATGGACCCACGCATCCGGAACAGCCTCGCCAAAGTAGCCGAGTTTTATGACCAGAGAAAGGTGGGGGATTCGGGTCCGCTGGGCTTCAGGAGGTCCACCGACCTGACGACGCTCCTTGCGTGCATGGATCGGCTGATACAGGAACAGGTCATCGTCCCAGGGAAGACCGCATTTCTCGATTTGGGATGCGCTGACGGGAGGGTGAATCTCTTTTTAAGCTATCTGGTCAGGCTGTCGGTGGGCATCGAGCTGGATGAGTGGACCCTCGATGAATACGATTCATTGCGTTCTCAGCTTGAGACGATGATGGAAAAGGAGGGCCTCCTGTCTCCCCCGGAAAATGTCTTTCTGTTTCACGGCGATTCCACTGACCCGCGGCTCCACGATTCGGTGGCCCGCAGGACAGGCCTGGATCTTGAGTCCTTTCATCTCTTCTATACCTATCTGGTGATGCATGATGCGTTTGCAGAGATGCTGGCGGAAACGGCCCGAAAGGATGCCATATTCATGGTCTATGGCCTCCACAAGATCCTGCCCCAATACCCCGGGTTTCGTCTCCTGCGGCATCTCAGCCCCATGGAGGGGATCCTGGCCATCTACCAGAAGGTATAAGGAGATTCCTTGTATAGCATCATTGCAACCTCGACGGATACAACCGTTGCATGGACGCTATGCGAGTCGCAACACCTCCCTTCTCGGAAAGGCTTTATCCCAGCATAACCTTTTGATAATATGGGAATTGTCGGCTGAATAGTGGGGTGGCTGAAGCCGTGGCACAGTAATTGCGGTAGCTCGGCCACGGGAGGGTCCTTTTTCTTACGGATAAGATCACCGGCGGGTGCGACCATCCGGGAAGCTCCACTGCCCACACGGCGTAACGGCAACTGACGGTCCCGATATT
>JAWOIH010000384.1:0-5543 GCA_046484725.1 Candidatus Desulfacyla sp.
TCCGGTTAAGAAAGCGGACCGCTTAGTTGCCCCCCGCCCCCATTTAGGGCTCGCGCGCCGATTCCGGGAACCTATTTTTGCGCAAGCCCTTACACAGCTTTTACGATTTAAAATTCCGGGTTTGTGATGAAGATTCTCCTCCTAACAGGATAGGCAACTCCTGTCAGGAGCCGGGTAGGATGTATCTGAGGGGGTACTCCACGCTGAAGCGGTTCATGGCTGATAGCTCATAGCTCCAAAGATGATGATAGCTGATGACACATGGATCATGGTGCAATTGTTGGGAATCATATTGAGATTCAAGGGAAAGTCAAGGGAAATCGGGGCAGAAAGGCAGATCACGATCTCCTCGGGCCTGGCCAAAAAAGAGATTGGCCGCGTCCCTGAAGAAATCCGTGAGCGGGATGAAGCGGATCTTATCCTCATAATAGGTCTCATCGCCTGCGTAAAGGAGGAACGCCTCGGCATCCGGGTATGAAATGATTCTGGCGTACATGTCGCCATTTTATATAAAAAAATGGCGGTTTCAATGCCATTATTCTTTGATCAGTTGAAATCGCTTTAATTCTAACAGGTTGTCCTTTGGACTGACTGGGTACAAATGCCCCCTCAAGTATTCCCAAGGCGGCCTGACGGCCGCAACCAAATTCGAATATCGAATATCGAAATTCGAAACAAATCCAAATCAAGAATACACCAATGTTCCAAACAGAGGCTTACCAGCGCCATGCGTTTGGGTCTTTTGAATTTGAATCATTGAATATTGTTTCGGATTTCGTGCTTCGGATTTCGGATTTTTATCTTCTCCGCAGTTTGCGTAGAAGTTACAACCAAAGATTCTAAATCCCTGAATTCCTCAATTCCTCAATTCGCCAATCCCTAAATTCCCAACACCATCCCCTCATCTATTGGAAATCCCCGCAGGAACTCGGAGGCAGGCAGCCTTCTCCGGCCGGGGGCCTGGAGTTCCCTGATCCGTACAGTCCCCTCCCCTGTTTCCACCCAAAGACCGTCGGCAGAACGGCCTGCGACTCTGCCCGGTATACGTTTCCCGGAAATGCCGGGTCCATCCGGTTCTTCAATCCTGGCGGAAAAAAGCTTGATCTCCTTACCCCGGACAAGGGTTGTCGCACCAGGCCACGGATCCAGTCCGCGGATCAGGGCCGATATAGAGCGGGCCGATCGGGACCATGCGACCCTGGACAGGCCCCTATCGATCTTGGGGGCATAGGTTGCCAGGGCAGGGTTCTGGGCCGTTTCCCTCAACTCATGAGCGATTAATCCCTCCAGGGCGGCCGTCAGCACCTCCCCTGAAAGTAGAGAAAGCCGGTCATGAAGTTCTCCCGCGGTCTCGTGCGGACCGATGCGCACCGCCTCCTGGAGCAGGATAGGACCCGTGTCAAGCCCTTCGTCCATGTGCATGGCGGTCAGGCCTGTCTCGCTTTCGTCATTGATGACGGCCCACTGGATCGGAGCGGCGCCCCGATATCTGGGCAGAAGGGACGCATGGATATTGAGTGCGCCCCACCGGGGAATCTCCAGAAGGATCCTTTTCAGGACCTGGCCGAAGGCTACAACGACCAGGAGATCCGCACCCAGATCTTGAATTGTCCTGCAAAAAGTCCTGTCCCATGCCTTTTCAGGTTGAAGAACAGGAAGGCCGAACCGTTGGGCCGCCGCCTTGACCGGCGGGAAAACCGGTTTTCTGCCCCGTCCCCTGGGACGGTCCGGTTGCGTCACGACAGCCTGGACAACATAACCGTGTTCGACCAGTTTCGCAAGCGAGGGCACGGCGTACTCGGGGGTGCCCATGAAGATGATTGCCGGATCCGCGGGAAACGCCTCCATCGGTCGCCGGTTCATAGATTCCCCAATCCCTCAATTCCTGAGTTCCTCAATTCCTCAATTCCTCAATCCCTCAATCCCTCAATCCCTTGGGTCATTCTTCTTTCAGCATTTTCATAATCTTTTTCTTGTAAAGGGCCCGCTTGAGACTGCTGATATGATCGATAAAGAGGGTTCCGTTCAGATGATCCACCTCGTGCTGGAGGCATACGGCCAACAGCTCTTCGGCCTCGATATCCGAGGGGTTCCCGTGCCGGTCAAGCCCCTTGACCTTTACCTGGGCCTTCCGGACTACCTCGGCGGAAAAATCAGGGACGCTCAGGCACGCCTCCTCCCACTTTATCTGAGACTCGCCCAAAACAACCTCGGGATTGATGAGGACTGCCGGATCCCTCCCCTGCTCCCGCGGCCGGCGGTCAAATACGATGACCCTCTTGAGTACGCCGACCTGGTTGGCAGCAAGCCCGATTCCGGGGGCGGCGTACATGGTATCTATCATCCAGTCGATGAGGCGTTGCAGGTCTTCATCAATCTCCCTTATCGGTTCAGCCGGGGTCTTGAGAACCGGGTCGGGATAGGTACAGATTCTCATCTCATGTTCAGTGTCTTCCATCACCGTTCACTCGCTTCGTTTCCATTCGATCTGTTGTCGAGGCAGGGGCCCCGCGATCCGCCGGAACGCGAGATGGCCGCAGCCTTCCATGCCATACGGCTTTCATACTATACACTTTGCCGGAATAAATCAAGAAGGCGCCGTGACAAAAGCGACCGATCCCTGCGCTAAACCCTTGACTTTTAGGTATTCCCCGCCTATCAAGGGGCATGCTGAAACGGATGGTGGAATTCATGTTTGAGGTGGGCATGCTCAAAAGGAGCCCCCGCACCGGCTACCAGTTCTTAGGTTCCGGCGGCGAGTCTGTGGCGGACCACTCCTTCCGGGCTGCCGTCATCGGATATGTGCTCGCCTCCATGGAGCCCGATGCGGACCGGGACAAGGTGATCCTCATGTGTCTGTTCCACGATTTCCCCGAGACCAGGACCGGCGACCATAATTACGTGAACAAGAAATATGTGACCGTTGACGAAGAAAAGGCAGTCCGGGATCAGGTGGAGGGCCTCCCTTTTGGCGATGAAATCTCACGGCTGATCCGGGAATTCAATACGCTGAAAACCCTTGAAGCCAGGCTTTCTAAGGATGCGGACCAGCTCGATCTCATTCTTGAACTCAAGGAACAGCTCGACCTGGGCAATTCCCAGGCTGGAGAGTGGCTCTCATTTGCCCTGAAGAGGCTCCTTACCGAGAATGGAAAGCGGCTGGCCGAAGAAATAATGACCACGGAAAGAGACTCCTGGTGGTTTGACAAAAAGACGGACTGGTGGATCAACGGCCCTAAAAACAGCCAGTCCGTTAACGGGGTTTAATCTGTGAAATATGACCCTTTCATCTCCAGGGTCAGGCCGTCGCCCTTCATGAGCCGCTCTGCCAGTCCACCCATTTTGGGCAGCTCATAGGCGAAGAAAAATCGAAGGGCATACAGCTTGCCCTGATAGAAGTTCTTTTCCTTTTCGATCGCGGCCGCACCCAGCCCCTTCACCACGCTGATTCCCTGCTTGAGCCATTGCCAGGCAATGGCAACGATCCCGAAGAACTCCAGGTACAAGGTCGCGTCGGCCAAAAAAAGCTCCGGATCCCCCTCGGCGGCCACTCCCTTGAGATGGACGGTGACCTTCTCCAACAGAGAAAGGGCCTGCTCAAGTGCCTCGGCATGGGGGCGGAGACGTTCTTCCCCAAGGGCCTCCGAGATGGTCTTGCGCACCTCCTCTCCGTAGAGCTGAAAGGCCTTCCCGCCCTTCATCATGACCTTCCGGCCCAGCAGGTCCAGGCCCTGGATCCCGGTGGTCCCCTCATGGATCGGGTGTATCCGTGCGTCCCGGTAGTACTGTTCCAGGGGGTAATCATCGCAGTAACCGGATCCGCCGAGACACTGAAGTCCCTGGCTGATGGAAAGGATGCCGGTCTCTGAAGGATAGGATTTGGCCACAGGGGTGAGAAGATCCAGCAGAAGGGCGCACTTTTCCGCCTCTTCATCGCTCCCCACCCTTTTCATATCCACATACTTGCTGCATTGCAGCAGCAGGGAAAGAGACCCCTCCACCACTGCACGCTGAAACAACAGCATACGTTTGACGTCGGCGTGCTCAATAATAGGCACCGGAGGACGGGAAGGGTCCTTTTCCTTGATCCTCCGCCCCTGCTTTCGAATGCCTGTGTACTCAAAGGAGGCGTAGTAGGCCGCGGTGGCCATGGCGGCAGCCCCCATGCCGACCCCGATCCGCGATTCATTCATCATCTGAAACATGTATTGGAGGCCATTGTGGGGCTCCCCCACCAGATACCCCCTGCAATCATTCCTGTCCCCGATGCTGAGCTGTACAATGGGGCATCCCCGGTAACCCAGCTTGTGAAAAACGCCCGAGGTGATCACATCATTGGCGACCAGATCGCCCCTTTCGCTGATCCGCATCTTCGGCACCACAAATAAGGAGATTCCCTTGACGCCGGCCGGCGCCCCCTTGATTTTGGCAAGCATCAGGTGCACCACATTTTCCACCCCGTCATGATCTCCTCCCGAGATGAATATCTTTTGCCCCTGGATCCGGTAATACCCTTCCCCGGCGGGTTCGGCCGTCGTGACGATATCGGCCAGGGAACTGCCCGCCTCCGGCTCCGTCAGGGCCATGGTCCCCTGCCACCGGCCGCTTCGCATGTTGGGAACAAAGACGTCGTACAGAGCCCGGTTCCCGAAATTTTCAATGAGGCGTGCAGCCCCATCGCAGAGTCCCGAATAGGCGGCCGCCGAGTAATTGGCCGAGCAGAAGATAAAGTGGCACGCATCGGCCATGATCTGGGGAAGTTGCTGCCCGTCCAGTTCTTCGGGAACGGTCATGGCGATCCAGCCCCCTTCGCCCAATGTTTTCAATATTTCTCTGACGGATGGATGGACCTTCACCGCGTCACCCACCAGTTCCGGCGGGTTTCGGTCCATTTCCTGGAAATGGGGCCACAGGAGTCCTTGGGCCAATTCCCATGCAGCCTGAAGCACCATGTCCAGCATCTTGCGGTCGTACGCGCCGTAGTAGTCATACCTGGTCAGCGAGACCCCATCGAATACCTCATAGAGGAGAAATCTCAGGTTCCTCATGCTCATGAACTTCTCAGCCAAAATACCCCCCTTTTCTCATTTTGGGTTCTTCCCGGATTACCGTGACGGATTCCTCTTTTTCCGATCGAGGGTTCAGGTCTCAGTGGCCATGCGTCAGGGTCCATATTCCACAATCAGAGCCATGGGTTTTCGGGCTTCGCAGACCGAGTCGCCTCAAACCCCTCAGGCATTGGACGCCTTGGGCGGACTGACGACGGCCCGACCCTCCAACACCAGGGTCCCGTCCTGATTGACGCAGGTGGTTCGAACCGTTACCCGGTTCTTCTGATCCATGATCTCGATGATCTCCACCCTGGCCGTAATGGTATCGCCGATATGAACGGGGGCCAGAAAATCGAGTTCCTGCCGGATGTAGATGGTCCCCGGTCCCGGCAGGCTCACGCCCAGCAGTCCTGAAATAAACCCGGCCGTCAGCATGCCCTGGGCGATCCGGGTCTTGAAATAGGTCTTTTCGGCATAGACTTCATTGAGGTG
>JAWOIH010000468.1:0-8524 GCA_046484725.1 Candidatus Desulfacyla sp.
CCATCAAGAAGTTTGAACTGCTCCCCCGCCGGTTCTACGAGGAAGACGGCGACGTCACGCCCACCAAGAAGGTCAAGCGACGCTTCTTGGAAGAACGGTACAAGGAGCTGATAAATAAGATGTATGGGAAGTAGGCGCAAGGCAAGTAGGCAGTAGGGAGTAGGGAGTAGGCAGGGAGCACGGAGCGGGGGGCGGGGGGCAGAGGTCGGGAGTCGGAGGTCAGCAAAAACCGAAGGGACTCAACAAACCCCAAAAACCGGCAAGCAGGAATCGCTACGAGTAAGCAGTAAACAGCAGGCAATAAGCAGTGAACACCAACGAGTAACCCGCAGCAAACAACGAGTAACGAGCAACCAATAACCAGCAACGAGCACCCAGCATGGACCTGATCGAAAGCTACCGGGAAGAACTCCAGCTCATCCGAAAGACATGGACCCGTGTCTGGGTGGGGCTTTTTGTCCTCGGTCTCCTCCTCCTCCCCTGGCTTGTCCCGGAGCACGTCACCTACATCACCACTATTATTTTCATCTACGCCATCGGCGTACAGGGACAGAACCTCCTCATCGGATATACCGGCCAGATCTCTTTCGGCCAGGCAGGATTTCTCTGTATCGGGGCCTTTACCTTCGGGCACCTCAATCTGATGGGCATCCCCTGGCCCATAGGGCTGCTGGCCGCGGGCCTGTCGGCCGGCGTTTTCGGGATCCTGGTGGGCTTTCCCTCTCTGAGGCTCAAAGGCCCCTATCTGGCCATTGCCACCATGGGGTTCGGCATCGCGGTCTATCAAGTCTTTGTCAACTCGGAGATCCTTTCAGGGGGCCGCATGGGCCTCATTGTGCATAAGCTGTCCCCTGTCCTCGGGCTCTCGGATATTGCCTTCAACTACTATTTCAACTTTCTGATCGCCCTTGTCTTCACCCTGCTGAGCTACAATATCGTATCCTCTTATATCGGCCGGGCCTTCATTGCGATCCGGGACAATGATATTGCCGCTGAGGTGATCGGGGTCAACCTCACCCGTTACAAGCTGTTGTCCTTTGCCGTCAGTTCCTTTTACACCGGTGTCCAGGGAGGGCTGTACGGCCTTTTTTTAGGATATCTGGAACCCAACATGTTCACTTTCATGGAGTCGATCACCCTGTTTGTGGCCGTGATCATCGGGGGCCTGGCCTCTGTGGAGGGGTCCATCATGGGGGCCGCCTTCGTGATCCTGGTGCCCCAGTTCTTCAGCGCCTACAAGGAGATGGTCCCGGTGGTCTATGGCGTCACCATCCTCATTGTCCTGATCTTCGAGCCCATGGGGCTGTATGGCAGGTGGTTCAAGATGCGGCTGTATTTCCGGAACTGGCCATTCCGCTGAGAGCAGAGGAGCACATCTTATGACGCAGTTTCTTCAATACGTGGTTTCAGGTCTCTCCACAGGCGCCATCTACGCCCTGGTGGCACTGGGGCTGGCCCTGATCTACCGCTCCACGCGCATCCTCAATTTTGCCCATGGCGACATCACAACGGCCGGCACCTTTATGGCGTTCATGTTCCTGGGATTCAATCTGCCATACGGCATCGCCTTTCCCCTGGCCATCCTCTCCGGTGCGATCCTGGCCATGGCCTTTTATTTCTGCGTACTGGTGCCGGCCCAGCGCCGGGAGGCCACCCAGCTGGGCCAGATCATCCTGACCCTGGGACTCGGATTGATCATCCAGGGGCTGGTTTCCTATTTCGGCGGCACGGAGACGCAGGCCTTTCCCTTTCCCCTTTCAGATACACGGATCTATCGGCTGGGCGGCGTTGTGATCAGTCAGTTGAGCCTCGGGACCCTGGGCATCGGCCTGGCCGCAAGCCTCCTCCTGTTTCTCCTGGTCCAGAAGACGCGGCTGGGGCTGGCCATGCGGGCCACCTCTGAAAATCTTCCTGCGGCCCAGACCATGGGGATCCCCACGCGCAGGATTCTCGCCCTGAGCTGGGGCCTGGCCGCATCTCTGGGGGTCCTGGCCGGACTCTTTCTGGCGCCATCCCTGCTCCTCGATCCTTTCTTCATGCTGGAACCTTTTCTCAAAGGGTTTGCCGCGGCCATCCTGGGGGGACTCAACAGCCTTCCCGGGGCCATCGTGGGCGGCCTCATCATCGGCGTGGCCGAAAGCCTGGCAGGGGGCTTCATCTCCGTGGCCTTCAAGAACACCCTCGCCTTTCTGATCATTATCCTGGTCCTGCTGATCCGGCCGGAAGGTCTCTTGGGAACGGAGTTCAAGGAACGGGTGTAAAGGCTCACAGAGCGCCCATCCGGTCCTCCTGTGACTCAAGAATCAAAGAGGTCTTCTTCCGGAATATTTCGGTTGTGGGTTGACACGCCAGCCTCCTTCGCCTATAGTCCTGCCACACAAGGCCTTATGAACGAATTCCTGCGCAAACCGGGCAAGTAATTCTCGATAGAATCTGTTTTTGTCACGCAAAGCCACAACGCCTGTAAGACAAGAAACAACGAAAAATCAATACAAATAGACTGGCGTCTTTGCCAAAGGCCTTTTTTAGCCCGGCTTGTCCGGCTTAGAAAAACCGGAGTGACATCCCCCAGTTTTGAGCAGGCCGTCCGTGCAGAAACAAGGAGATTGGGATAATGGATAACGGTCATACCCGATTGAATCACAACGAACGCTGTAAAAGAGAGGTATGGCGAGGACGCATTGCGAAATGCTTGAAAGGCGGCATCTCAGCCGTGTCAGCCGGCCTTTTGTTCTTTATGTGCGGGAGCATTGCCTACGCGGATGAACTGATGATGAAAAACGGCGATCGTCTTCAGGGGACCGTGGTCTCCATGTCTTTAGGCAGGCTGGTTTTCAAGACCTCCTATGCAGGAGACATCACCATCAAATGGGAGGAAGTGGAAAAACTAACGACCGATCAACCCCTGGAGGCCTATCTGCGGGACGAAGAGACCCTCATCGGAAAAATTAAGGCCGGAGAGGATAACGTCCTGATCCTCGAGCCGGCCGACGGCAGCCCTGCGGTGCCCGTCCAGTTGGCCCAGGTCAAGAGCCTGGAACGGCCGAAACCGCAGGCCGGCTGGGAGTTCACCGGCAATGTATCGGCCGGGGCCAGCAAGGAAACCGGGAATACAAATACCGAAAAGTACCATCTGATCGGGAACCTGAAGGTTTCCAAACCGCTTCATGTCATCAAACTGTACGGCGAATTTCACAAGGAATGGAGCAGCGACAAGCTGAGTAAGGACAATGCCCTGGGTTCAGCCACCTATGAACGCTTCCTCGACAAAAAGTGGTTTGTGTTCGGCAACGCCATGGCACAGACCGACAAATTCAAGGATTTAGACCTTCTGACCAATGTTGCGGTGGGGCCCGGCTACCAGTTCTGGAGATCGGAAAGGAAGAATCTCTCTGTCAAATTAGGGCCGGCCTATGCGTATGAGAAATACTCCAAGCCTATGGGATTCCTGAACAACAAAAATCAGCGGGACTATTTTGCCGGGTACTGGGCCCTCGACTTTGACATGTGGTTCTTTGACAAGTTCTTTCAGGTATATCATCATGATGATATCGTATACAGTTTTCAGGACAGCGACAACTGGGTGGCCCGCACCCGTACGGGGATTCGCATACCCATGGTCCTGAAGCTTTTTGCCTCTTTTCAATTCAATTATGACTATACCAACCAGCCGGCGGATGGAAAAAAGAATTATGACCAGTCCTGGAACTTCGGCCTGGGATGGGCGTTTTAGATAGAAATTCAGGAAGTTGGGAATTTATCGAATTTATGCCTGGCTCGAATAGAAGCTCTCGAATCGCTGCGGCCCACCTCTGACTTCACTTGACCGGACATCCCCCTGCCGTTTACAATCACGCCGCGTCGTGATCCGGACAACATCAAACATCCCTTGATTCGGGGGCAGATTCCATGCAACCAGAGAAAACGAACGATCTGTCGGTTTGCATCATTTGTTTTAATGAGGACCGAAACATCCGGCGATGTCTTGACAGCGTCACCTGGGCCGGTGAAATTATCGTTGTGGACTCCCTGAGCAGCGACGATACGGTTAAGGTCGCACGGGAATACACGGATTCCGCGTTTCAGAGAACCTGGACAGGGTATGCAGACCAGAAAAACCATGCCCTTTCAAAAGCCCATGGGGACTGGGCATTGAGTCTGGATGCGGACGAGGCCGTCACCCCGGCATTAAAGGAGGAAATCCTGAGTGAGATCATCCGGCCAGGGGCAAAGGACGGCTATCGAATCCCCCGCAGGTCATTTTATCAGGGAAAATGGATCAATCACAGCGGCTTCTATCCGGACCGCCAACTCCGCCTCTTCAGGCGTAAAAAGGCCCGGTGGGTCGGGGGCAGGGTCCACGAGCGGGTGGAGATAACCGGCGAAGTGGGAGAGCTCAGAAACGACATTCTCCACTATCCCTATAAGGGCGTCATCTCCGGTCAATTGCAGACCGTGGACGACTTCTCCGGGCTTATGGCAGCGGATCTGCACGAAAAGGGGAAGCGCTTTCATCCGATACTCCTTCTATCGCGCCCCTTCTTCAAATTCCTTGAAGTCTATCTCCTGAAGAGGGGCTTCCTCGATGGAGTCCCGGGGCTTATCATCGCCGCAACATCTGCCTACGCCCTGTTTGTCCGCTATGTCAAGCTGAGGGAGATCGAGAAGCGGCTCGGAACACAGTGACTCAACACAAACCGGCCCACAGGTTCAGAAATCAAGAATCGACCATGACGCCTAAAAGAACTCCCTGCATCCTTTGCGGCAGCACCCGTCGAGAGGAACTCATTTGGAAACAAGACTGGCATGTCTTTCGATGTGCATCGTGCGGCCTCGGATTTCTTGACCCTCTCCCCTCAGACCTCGAGATGGCGTCGCTCTATGATGAAACATATTTCGCCGATCAATATGACAGGGGCATAGATCCCCACACCCCGGATTTCACCAAACGTCTAAGGCTCGAGGGCCATCGCATCCGCTTCTTTAAGGGACTGAAGGGGGCAGGGTCCGTCTTGGATCTCGGCTGTGGGAATGGATACTTTCTGGCGGCATGCAGGGAGAAGGGATACGGCGTCACCGGGGTGGATATCTCCGAGTGGGCCGCGGACTATGTGAGAGGGGTCCTCGGGATAGAGGTCGTAACAGGCCGTCTCGACAGCCTGGATTGGCCTGGCAGGCTCTTTGACGTCGTCACCCTTTGGCACGTCCTGGAGCACACGCGGGACCCGCTAAGGGCGATCGTCAAGGCCGTATCCTGGTTAAAGGAGGACGGCATTCTGGTCGTAGAGGTCCCCAACTACGAAGGAACAGATGCCCGCAGACTGTGGGAGGACTGGGTGGGCTGGCAACTGCCCTATCATTTTTATCACTTCACCCCTGCGGCCCTGATGCGGTTGCTCAATGCGTGCGGGCTCCATGTGATCAAGAAAAAGACCTATCACTCGGAAGCGGTCAAGAAGAATCTGCGCAGGCACGTTATCTTCCGTCCTTTTGCCAGGCTCGTCGCTCGATGCTATTCCGGCACAGGCATTGCCGTCGCGGCCGTCCGAAAACGGGACTGAACCCTCCCTGCCTAACGCACCTCGAAAAGGATGATTCGGCCTGAGTCCGAATGGCGCCAAGCTCCGATTTCAAGAAAATCATGAGGATCCTTTCGTGCCATGAAATCGAACCCGCTTTCTGGCCACGCCGTCTCTTCCCAAAGAAAATAGGGGATATTGTTTTCTTTCAGATAGCCGATAAACACTGCATAGTCTTTGAACACCGCCTCATCAAACGGCATCGGCTCCATTCCGAGATCGGTCCTGGGGCAGGCGGCCCCCCTGTAATTGAGATTGGCGTAAAAGGCCGTCCAATCCGGGGTGTGCAACGATTTAACGATTCTGATTTCCCTGTCGTTACCCTCCCTGCGGGCGATCCATTCGCCGATTTCCTTGTAAACCGTCTTGTCCGCCTCCCTCGATTTCAGGTCTTTCGGCAGTGCGCAGAGCAGGATCAGGAGACCCAATATGGAAAGGGCCATCGATTTTTTCAAACGACATCGACTCGTTAACAGAAAAATCCCCTTTTGAAGACCAAAGCCCATAACCATAAATGCGGGAAGCATAAAGATCGCCCAGAACCGATCGAACATCATCCATGTCTGGATCACATGAAGGTAGAACACAACAAAAACCGATACGGCCGTGAGGGAGAAATAAAAGATGCGCCTATCCTCCCTCAGTTGACGCCATACACTTCCAAGACCCAGAAGAAACAGGATAAAAAACAAATAGAAATACGCCTTGATCATATACTTGGCAAGGGTTCCGAGGGCCACCAGCCAGACTGACTGCCTGGCCTTGTGGAGGAAATGCTGCATACCGTCCTGAAGCGGCTGTTCAGATAATTTGACCAGCCCTCCCCTGAGGGTTTCATACGAAATGATGGGGCCTGACAGTTTGTCCACGATATCATGAAGACGCAGGGTCTGTATGATCGGCTTATCGAAAACCATGGCAAGAACAAGAACAAGGGAAAGCGCCCCCACGAGCGGCAGGGCAAAGAATGTTCCTTTTCTAATTCGATCCCGCTGCCCAAGCGCCACCAGATAGACAAGACTGACCATAATAAAGAGGGCGGATTCAATCCTTGCCCACGAAGCCATCATAAAGGAAATACAAGAGATGACCAGTGCAAGACGTTCATTTGTCTCCTCTGATTTTACAAAAAAATGAAGTCCGATCGCCAGGAAAAACCAGCAAACAGGGTCTCTCACCACATCCGCACTGTTCCCTGCAAAGACAGGAAGGAGTGCGAACACCAGGAGGGTCAATGAACTGACATCTCGGTCAAAAAACCGCCTGCAGAGAAGGTAGATGGGGATCAGGGTGATCGATCCGAAAAGGAGGGAGACGAACTGGGCGGCAACGATCCACTCTTGGAACAAGGCATAGGCCCCCGCAACAAAGAACGGATAGCTTGAGACGAAGGTGAGGTGGCATGAGGTCAGGCTGTTCCATTCGCCGAAATAAATGGCCCTCGCCTGGTGGATGTAATAGACCCCGTCGGGGTTGATGATATGGGTATGCTGGCAGGCAAACAGACGTATGACAACCCCCAGAATAAATATGAGGACAAAGCCCCCTGTCCCTATGTGCCCGGGGGCATCGGGATTGCCGTTGGGAAATGTGGCGCAGAAAAACGATGGGGGCACGGTCAAACCTTATTGAAGATGTTTTATGGGAACCGGGAACGATTTTCTACAAAATCAGTCGATCCTCTATTGCGTCGGCATCCGGCTCCCGCAACAGCCGGCCTCCGGGTGCCAGAGAGTATATGGAAACGGGAACGGTGTGTCAATGCACAGGTATCGACCTATCGACGATCGACCCCGTATCTCAAATTCTTTCAGCCCTTCTTGACCTGGACGGTATAAAAGGATAAAGGTAAGTGGTCACGGGAGCGCCTTCCCCCCGCGATCAGATACGGATAACGTGCCCATGAGTGAAAACATGGACCCCCTCACGGTCCCTAAAGCATCCTCCGGGGCGCTGAAAGGCGGCGGTTTTTCTGCTGCCGTTTGGTTTTAACGAGGCCCACACACCCGAATGCTCGACATATCTACAATTATTGTAAGCTACAATACGGCCGAGTTGCTGACCGCATGCCTGAAGTCGGTGGCGTCCCGGTCTGATCTGAGCATGGAGGTCATCGTGGTTGACAACGCGTCTCAGGATGACAGCGCCGCAAGGGTATCCCGTGACTTTCCCTGGGTGAAACTGATAGCGAATGAGCAAAATGCAGGCTTTGCCCGGGCCAACAATCAGGCGCTGAATGTCTCAAGCGGAGAATATGTCTATTTTCTGAATCCGGATGCCGTGGTTCAGCCGGGGGCCTTTGAGGCGATGATGCGCTTCATGTCATCCCACACGGATGTGGGCCTTGCAGGCACGCGTATCCTGAACCCGGATGGGTCCGTGCAACCCTCCGTTGAAAGGCGATATCCCGGTGAGAGGCGCGCACAAAAGGACCTGCGGGGTCTTGCCGGCGACATTGCATGGGTCCTGGGGGCGTCCATGATCGCAAGACGCGCCATGGTCGAGGATTTGGGGGGATTTGACGAAGGCTTTTTCCTCTACGGCGAGGAGCAGGACCTCTGCCTGAGGATCCGCAAGAAAGGCTGGAAAATTGGCTTCATACCCGATGCTGCGGTCGTTCATTGGGGCGGTCAGAGCGAGCGCAACACCTCGGCCGCGGACCTCTGGAAAAAGAAGTTCGCCGCTGAATTGCTGTTTTACAGGAAACACTACTCAAGAGGATCGGTCCTGCGGATTCACCGGGCCAATGTGGTGCAGGCCCTTTGGAGGATCTTTTCATTGAGACTGACCCTTCCCCTCTGCCTTGACAAGGAAGTCTCTCTGGATAAACTGAACAAGTACAGGCTGGCCCTGAAGACCTTTCACTTCTGGAAGGTTTCGTGATGGGCGCTGGCTGCTCGTTGCGGGTTGCGAGTTACGGGTTGCGGGCGAACCTTCTCACGCGC
>JAWOIH010000082.1:0-25371 GCA_046484725.1 Candidatus Desulfacyla sp.
CCTTTCACCCTCCCCAGGGCCTCTGTCAGCCTCTCCTTCTTCTGGGTCAGCGCGATCCGGAAATACCCCTCTCCGGGTTCACCGAACCCATTTCCCGGGGTTACCACAACCCCTGCCTCTTCCAGAAACCGGGTGGCCAATTGTGCAGAGGTGTAACCTTTAGGCACGGTTACCCAGAGGTAGAAGGTCGCCTTTGGTGACGTCACCTCAAATCCCGCATCCCGGAGACCCTGAACCATGATGTCCCGACGCCCTTGGTAGATCTGCGTCATCTCACTCACACACGAATGATCTCCCTTCAGCGCCGCGATCCCGGCCCTCTGAACGGCCTGAAAGACACCGGAATCGATATTGCTCTTGATGGCGCCCAGGCCTTCCATCCCTCTGGGGTTGCCTACTGCGAACCCGATCCGCCACCCGGTCATATTGTAGGTCTTGGAGAGGGAATGAAACTCCATGCCGACCCCTTTAGCCCCTTCAGCCTGTAAAAAGCTGGGCGCACGGTAACCATCGAAGGCCATCTCCGTGTAGGCCGCGTCGTGGCAGACCATGATATCGTATTTCCGCGCAAAGGCCACCACCTCTTCAAAGAATCGAAGGTCAGCCACCGCGGCCGTCGGATTATTGGGGTAGCTGATAAACAGCATCCGGGCACGCTGTGCCACAGATTCCGGAATCTCTTTTAAATCAGGGAGATACTTGTTTTCGCGCAACAACGGCATAAAAAAAGAGTCGCCCCCGGCAAAGAGGGTGGCGATATGATACACCGGGTATGCAGGGGTGGGGACCAGGGCGATATCGCCGGGATCGATGAAGGCCAAGGGAAGATGGGCCAGCCCTTCCTTGCTCCCGATGAGCGAGACGACCTCTCTCTCCGGATCCAGATCGACCCCGAACCGCTCCTGATACCAGCCGGCGACCGCGTCCTTGAAATCGTTCATGCCGGAATAGGACGGGTACCTGTGGTTTGCCGGGTCGTCAACCGCCCGCTTCATCTCCTCAATAATATGCTGTGGGGTGGGCAGATCAGGATCCCCTACGCCCAGATCGATGATGTCGACCCCTTTCGCCTTGATCTCGGCCTTTTTCCGGTCGATCTCCTTAAACAGATAGGGTGGCAATTGCGTTAATCGTTCGGCCTTCTCAAACAGTTTCATATTATTCATTCCCCAATTTGCGCAACTTTAGTACCTTATTTCCAATAACCCTGTAACAAAAAACAAGAAAATCTGTTTGTATCTCAGTACGCCTTATTTTATAGACTCACACGGAGCCACAAAGAACACAGAGAAAAGGGCATGTTCCCGTTTATTTTCAAAAAGAATCCTTTGTGTGCGTCTTTGCGCGAGTCCCGCCTGGCGGGATTGGCTGCGGTTATCCGCTTGAGTCACTCAACAATCGTCACTTCAAACCTAACACATCCTGCATATCATAGAGTCCCGGCGGCTGCCCGACCACCCACAGGGCCGCCCTCACGGCCCCCCGGGCGAAATTATCGCGGTTGTGGGCCCTGTGGATCAGCTCCAGTCTCTCGCCGATCCCGCCGAACATCACCGTGTGCTCCCCGGTGATGTCGCCGGCCCGCCAGGTCTGGATGCCGATTTCCTCATCCGTCCTTTCACCGATCATCCCCTTCCGTTCGTAGACCCCTACCCGCTCCAGGTCCCTGTTGGAGGCATCGGCCAATATCCCGGCCAGGCGCATGGCCGTCCCGCTCGGGGCGTCTTTTTTGAGCCGGTGATGCACCTCCAGGATCTCCATGTCATAATCGGCCCCCAGGAGCCGGGCCATTTCGCCGGCAATCTTGAACATGACGTTGACGCCGACGCTCATGTTGGGAGCAAGGACGCACCGGATCTTTCGCGCCAGGGTCTCGGCCTCCTTCAGCACGTCTCCGACGATGCCGGTGGTCCCGATGACCGCTGCAAGTTCCTTATCGGCAGCAACCCTCAGATTCTTGAGAGTCGCCTGGGGAGCGGTGAAATCGATCAGCACGTCCGCCTGCTCGACCGAATCCTGCATTGCGCCTGAAATCGTGACCCCCAGTTCCCCAACACCAGCCACAAGGCCCGCGTCCCGGCCGACACACGGGTGCTCGGGATGTTCGAACGCACCGCTCAGTATTGTTTCCGGATTCTGATGAATCATGTGAATAATCCGTTGCCCCATCCGACCGGCAGCACCGGCAAGCGTAACGTGGATCATATTCCCCTCCCCTGTGGAAAAATCAGGCCCTATTCTACGCCCTTGACATCGGGTCTGAGGCAGTGCCCCCGAAACGCGCCTCCCCCCGCGCATTGGAGCGCCCCGCCGGCTTCGTACAGATGCCTTCCACGGTTTTGTAACGGAAATCTTCGGAATTTTCAACGAAATTCAGCAAAAGTTCGAAAAGCGCCGATATTACTCCTGACAGCTTAAGGCCTCTGTAATGTCCTCCTCGGTGATACCAAGGAAATGGAGGATATTCTTCATCCTTGATTTTCCGATCGACGCCCCGGCCGATCTCTCGAGACCCTTCTTGGCGTTGTAAGCAATGCTCAAGCCGGCCTGCCCCAACATCAGGGCATCGTTGGCCCCGTCTCCCACGACCACGGTCTGGTCCAGAAGGATCTTTTCATCGCAGGCGGTCTGATTGACGATCCGGGCCTTGCGTGCCGAGTCAATGACCTCGCCTGCAACTGCACCGGTCAGGACCCCGTCCCTGATCTCCAGGCGGTTGGAATAACAGAAATGAAAGCCCAACCGCTCCCGGAGATGGTCTGCAAAAAAATCAAATCCCCCGGTAACCACGCCCAGCTTATAGCCCAGCCACTTCAGCGTGGCGACCAGTTCCTCCACACCATCCGACAGGGGGATATGGCCCTTGATTTCGTTGAGATCATCGATGGTCAGCCCCTTCAGCAACGCCACACGCTGCCTCAGCGATTCCTCAAAATCAAATTCTCCCCTCATGGCCTTTTCCGTAATTCGACTCACCTCATTGTACACCCCTGCCCTGCGGGCCATCTCATCCACAACCTCCATGTCCACCAGGGTGCTGTCCATATCAAAAAAGATGAGCCGTTTATTTTTCCGGTACGCCTCCATCTTCTGGAGGGCGAGGTCAATGCCGAGACTCCGGCTCGTGAGCATGATCCTTTCTTTGAGACGGCCCAGGTTCGGGGCCTCATTGACATTGATGACCATCTCCATGGATGTTTCGCCATGATGGGTAACCGTGGATATGGTTTCAATATTGACCCGTTCTTCGCCGAGTATCGTGGAAAGCGCATAGAGCCCGTGGGTGCCCCCGAAGTGCGTCAGCACAAAGAGATTACGCTCACTGACGGCCCGGACCTCAGCCTCGGAAAACAGCCGGAAATTCAGTGTAAGGTGAAGCTTGCTGGCCTCGAAAAGAAGGTCCTTGATGACGCTGTCCTCGCCGATTTCAACGCGACTCAGGTCAAGGAGAAAATAGAGACCCAACTGGTTCTGGAGCGATGCCTGCTCGATGTCCACCACTTCGGCCCCGTGCCTTGCCAGGACGCCTGTCAGGGTCGCGGTGATTCCATACCGATCAGGCCCGGACACGGTCACCATCAGCAGTCTTTTTCTGTCTTCCATCTTCAAGGGCTCCTTTTTGTATGGTTTGGGAAGGCACCGCTTCCGGCGAGTTCCAGATAGCTGATACTAACCCAGTTTGATTTTCTCGAAAACAAAAAAATACGACCTCAAGCCACCTTTTTGAAGCGCTGCAAAACACCAAAAGGTGCCTAAGAAAATCCGATATGTCGAAATCCATGTACAAAAAACGGCAAGGATTGCGTTACGAAGATCTCTTTGGAAACCGGCTCCTTCCATCCCGCCCAACTCAAGAGGCTTCAAACCGTGGGAAGCACCCCTGGCAAAGATACGATCCAGGGGCCGCAAACAGGAGACGTCATCCTGCCGCAAAAGACCGGAAACCGTTTTGCGTTGACTTATGGAGGGGCCGGATATAAACAGCGTAAGGGTTCACAGGCTAAGGGGTTCCCTCTGCGGGGTTGAACGATAGAAACGCTGACGATCTCGCAGGCAATATATTGAGGGATCCTTCAGTCCCTGCCGATCCTGGAAAATCAGGTCCTATTGATAACTCGGACAGATCTTAATGACGAAGCAGGACGAAAATATCGTCGATCAGCAGGTTCAGGAGGCCTTGAGACTCCACCGGGCAAAAGGAGGAAGCCTTCTCGCAATCGCTGAGATGCGCCGCCTCCTGGACCGATACGATGCTGCCATAGAAAACACGCAGGCGACCATGCGGCATGCCGGGGTGGCGGATATTTGCGGTCTCTGCGCTGTAAAGACCGGGAGTTGCTGTTTTCAGGAGGTGGAGACATGGTACGACGCGATCCTCCTTCTCATCAATCTATTGTTGCATGCCGATCTCCCCGGATCTCCACAGATCCCGGGCCAGTGCCTCTTCCTTGGAAAGGAAGGATGCCGATTGCGGGCCCGCTATTCGTTCTGCCTGAACTATTTCTGCCCCACGCTCAAGATACGACTCGGGTCCGGCGTGATGGACCTCACGCTTGCTGCCGTTGGGCAGGAGCTTGCGGCCGGATGGGAATTGGAGCAGGCGTTGTATCGATGGCTCAGGGACAAGACCTGAAAGGCCTCCTGTGACCACTTACGACCGCCCTCTTCCGTTTCCTCGAATTGTTCATACGGGCTTCTCTCCAAACGAACCCTCCTCAGACAAAAAAGTGGCCTGTTTCCTGACGCCCTCGTCTTCTGGAAATGATCCTGAACCGATGGTTAGTATGTCTTTACTTCAATTTTACACTCCGTAAAGATTTTCGACAGGGAAAGTCGCAACCCTGTCCACTTAAAATCTGTCTCCGATTGAAACTTATTAATATATTTCGATAGGTTAAAGCATCAAAGGATCCTGTCTTCTCCTTGGGTCCAATCTATGCATCTGCAAGGTAGATGGGAGCGAATGCAGATTCGCAGAGGATATTCACCTAATCGGGGGCCAGGGAACAGGTTGTGTTGAACCGCCAATGATTTATCGAAGCGCTTGACCGTGCTCGACGGGAGGGTGAGGTGAACAGGATTCTTGTTGTCGACGGAGACGATGACGTCGCTATCCGGCTGCTTTATACCGATGAACTCACCGAGGAAGGATACGATGTGATAACGAGGCAGGGCGGACAGGGGCTTCTGGAACTGATTGAAACAAAGAGACCTGATCTCGTGGTGGTGGATATCACTCCCCGTGAAAATGACGGCAGTGATGTATTCCAGGACATCCGGAACCTTTACGATGATCTGCCGGTTATTATGTCCACCCTCAATTCGAACGGTCAGACCGATCGGGGGTTGACGGCTAATGATCGTCACCTGGAAAAGAGTTCAAACCTCAGGGAACTGAAAAGAACCATCAGAAGGGCTTTTGGAAGCAATAAGCACTTCCCGATGCAAGGCATGTCCGACTGCTCGCACGGAGAGATGCGTCCTATGTAACGCCTCATACGAATCGTTTCGACCCTTTTATTCAGCCATGGAAATCGAGATTTTTTTTAACTTCCTCTTGACAGTTTCGAATTTCGAATTACTTATTTTGTAACATGAATGGATCGGTGAACCTTCGGAAGGGTCCTGAAGACGATGCTGTTTTTGGGGCTTTTCGCCATCAACCAAACTAACCAATTGCAGGATGAAAGGAGGGATGGTTCATGTTATTGAGAAGAAGAGCAAGTTGGCCCGCATGGGATTGGACGAGTCCATTTGAAGAGATGGAACGGCTGAGAAGGCAGATGGAACTGCTTTCCGGTGGGCGCGCAGGCGAACGGTTGTGGAGCACGCCTGCAGCCGGCGTCTTTCCTCTCATGAACATCACCGAGGATAAAGACAATTACTATGTCCGCGCCGAGCTTCCCGGTCTCAAGGCAGAGGATCTGGAACTCTCTGTGACAGGGGATACCCTCTCCATTTCCGGTGAGAGAAAAATTCCTGCCGAAGACGAGAAGGCCCAATATCATCGCAGGGAAAGGGAAGCAGGCAGATTCAGCCGGATCGTCAGCCTCCCAGCCCAACTGGATACGGGCAAGGTGGAGGCGAGCTGTACGGACGGCGTCCTCACGGTGATCCTGCCCAAGGCGGAAGTGGCAAAACCGAGGCAGATCGCTATCAAAGCATCCTGAGATGGAAAGGAGGGATACGACATGACGGATACGGACAGCAAAGCGCTTCAGGCAAAGGAAAAGGCGGAAGTAGCCGCTCCTGCCGAGCAGACCCGGCCGGGACTGGTGTTTACGCCGGCGGTGGATATTTTTGAGACCGAAAGGGAGATCACCCTCCTGGCCGATATGCCTGGCGTGAAATCCAAAGACTTGGATATTGACCTTCGCGACAACATGCTCACCCTGGACGGCGACGTGAAACCGCCTGAAGGGACCGCCGAGGTCGATGTGATTCGGGAGTACCGGACCGGAAAATACTACCGGCAATTTACGTTGTCGCAGATGATTGACCAGGCAAAAATCGATGCCGAGCTGAAGGAGGGGGTCCTTCGGTTGCGGCTTCCCAAGGTGGAGGCCGCGACGCCCCGGAGGATCGCAGTAAAGAGCTGATCCACCCTTCAATTCCTCAGAGCGGCGGGACGATGGATAATCTTCAACTCAACCCCTTATCCCATCGCCGCTCTGGGGGACACATCCACATATAAAACCGCGCTTTTAACTCCTGTTATGCTACGGTTAAAGAAGGTGACCATTATGACTGAGTCCAAAAAGGCAAAAGAGAGGCTGGATGAGGCGGTTAAAGAAATACGAGAAGCTGTTGACAGTCTCAGGAAGGAAGTCGCGGAACTCACCGATAAGGTCCGAGACAGACTCAAGGGCACCGTGGAGGAGGTTCGCTAGTCTGCCGAGGAGCTTGTTCAAGAGGTCAAAAGTCTCTCGGAACGGGTCAGGAACCTCATTCCCAGGGGCAAAAAAAGCGTCAATTGCCCGTACGTGTTGACCGGTATCCGGAATATCGGCCCGACGTCTGGGAGCAGCCCTTTATGGAACTTGGTAAGGCCTCGGATCGCCTCTTTGAAGACTTCTTCAAGGGTAGCAGATGGCCCCTGACCGGGGGACCCCTGTAATCAAACAGCGACAGAGACGTAGAATGGATCTGACTGCGGCGGATCAGGAGGCTTTCCTGTTAAAGGGAAGCCTGATCTGAAACCGGGTCCCCTCTCCCTCCCGGGATTCCACCGTGATTGCGCCCCCGTGCTCCTGGATGATCTTCTGGGTGATCAGGAGTCCGATGCCGGTCCCATGCTCCCCTTTGGTACTGAAAAACCTTGTAAACAGACTTCCCTTCACATGTTCACTCATGCCGCACCCGTTATCGGACACCTCCAGGACCAGGGTCTCCCCACCATTTTCATCCGTCTCCCCAAACCATTTTACGATCACCTCGAACCGCTTTGACCGGTCAGGGTCGTAGATGCAGGCCTCGATGGCATTTGCCACCAGATTCAACAAGGCACGATAGATGCCGTCAGGGTCCAGAACGACCGGAACGGAATTTTCATCCACCACGCAGCTCAACCGCACGTTGGTTTCGTCGGCTCGGTGCTGCAACGATTCCACTACATCCTGAATGATCAAACCAGGATCTTGGGCCTTGTATTGAGGACTGGCACCCCTGGAATAACTGAGCAGGTCCAGGACCAACTGGGATATCTTTTCCAGGTTCCGGTTGGCCATGTCCCATCCGTCCTTGAGAAGCGCCTTGTCGTCACGGGTAACGGCCGAGTTTATCTTATACATCCCCCCGCGAAGCCCGTTCAGGATATTCTTGATGTAGTGGGCAAGACCTGTCACCGTCTCGCCAATGGTGGTCAGCCGTTCATTGCGCAGCAGTTCCTGCTGGGCGGCCTTCAACTCGGCGGTACGGGTTTCCACCATCTGCTCCAGGTTCGATGTGTACTCCCTCAGCCGCCTGGAAATGGCAAGCTTGTTCCTCGCCCTTTCGAGCGCAAGCGTCAGAGCTGCCTCTCTGACGGGTTTTGTGATATAGTCGGAAGCTCCCAATTGCAACGCAGCGATGGAGGTGCCCATATCTCCGTGTCCGGTGATAACGATCACCTCGACCTCCTGCCCCGACTCCCTGATCCTTTTCAACACCTCCAGGCCATCCAATCCGGGCATCTTGATGTCGGTAACGACCAGTTCCGGCTTCTCCTTTTCGAAGATATCCAGGCCAGCCGCCCCGTTCTCCGCGGTAAAAACAGTATATCCGTCACTCCTCAGAGAGATCTCCAACATCTCCAGGAGCGGCCGCTCATCATCGATCAACAAGACTTTTTCCATGGATTGCCTCCTCCGAATGGATGGGGAAACTCAGTGTAAACGTCGTCCCCTCCCCCGGCTCTGACGCGGCCTTGATGCTGCCGTTGAACTTGGTTACCAGATTATAGGTAATGGAAAGACCGAGACCGGTCCCCTTTCCTATCTCCTTGGTGGTATAAAAGGGCTCAAAGATCTTCTCCAGGACCTGTTTTGGCATCCCCTTTCCGGTGTCTGTCACAGAGGCGATCACATGACCCCCTTTTGTGCAGCTCTTGATGGTGAGACGCTTTTCCTTCCCTGTGACCTTTGTATCCATGGCATCTCTGGCATTGCTCACCAGATTCAGGAAGATCTGTTCCAGCCGATTGTGGTCCGCCATGATGGGGGGAAGCCCTTCCCCAAGGTCCAGATCCACCACAATCTCCCTCAATTTCAATTGCTCTCCCACAAGCCCGAACACGTCCCGGATCGGCTGATTGATGTCCACCTCCTTCAATTCAGGCCGTGCCCGCCTCCCGAAATCCCGCAGATGATCGATGATGGTGCTGGCCCGTTCCACCTGCGCGCTGATATTCCGGCACACCGTGGCTACGTCCTCATCAGACGCCCTTTCTCTTCTTGAAATCATCTTCAGAAAAAAATCGGCGCCCATGCGGATGACGCTTAGGGGCTGGTTCAGTTCATGGGCGATCCCGGTGGCCATTTCGCCCAGGATCGCCATCTTCCCTGCCTGGATCAATTGGGCTTCCTGATCCAGACGCTCCGTAATATCCACTGTGCTGACGATCAAAAACGGCATCCCCGAATCTTGGAATTTAGGCGACCTGGCATGTAGTTCCACCACAAACGACCGGCCTTCTTTGGTTACGGCCCTCACCACCGGCATGAAAAAATAGGCTTCGTCCGTTTCCCTGGCCTTCTTCAGGAAGGATATGCCGTCGTCTTCATGGAACAGCCTTACAAAAGGGGCCCCGATAAGGTCTTGTTTCTCATACCCGTACATGGCGAGGGCCGGATCGTTAAGGTCGAGAACCCTCCCATGGGGCATGTCGATCAAAAAACTGGAATTGGGATCGTAATTGAACAGGAGCTGGTATTTTTCTTCTGAGGCCTTTATCTCTCGGGTCTTGAGCTGGAGGGTCAAAATAAACTGGTTGAATGAGCTGGAGAGTTGCTTAATCTCATTATTCGTCAGCTTCCGGTAGACCTTGCACTGGTAACACTTTCCCAATTTGTCGGCCGCACTGCTCATGGCAGTTCCGTGGCATAAGGTGCCATCCACAAACCAGCAGGCCAGATCCCTTTTCCCGTATGCCGGACAGTCCTTTCGATGGCATTTCAGGACCTCCCAACATTTTGGAGAGTCCGAAGTCTCAGGCAGCCTTTCAATAACGCCTACGCACAGATCATTCATTGCCTGCACCAGTTTTGAGAGGGGGTTCGAGATATAGGTTGCCACCAGATTGCTCAGGAGCGAGGCCAGAATGACAATCACGATCATGACGGCCAAGAGGATGAGACCGATCTTGGTGGTCAGGGCGTCGACCGGCTGCTTGTCCATCCCGATATGCACAATGCCGATGGTCTTAAGCCCCTCCTTGATGGCAACCGCCTGATCATAGATTGAATTTTCCCCAACGTGGATGAGCTGGATGCCTTCATCCTCATTCTTACCCAATGGATGGGCCATTGAAATGCCATCGGGTACGGCATTGATGAATGTGTGGGCAAGGATCCTATTCTCGGGATCCGTGATAAAAATGTAGGAGAGATCTGTCTCGATCCTCTTCTTCTGGAAGAGCATGAACGTGAGTTCGGGTTGGTTGCGGGTAAGGATATGAGGACCGCTCCTGGCCACCAGAGAATAGGCGACCTGCTTCCCGTGCTGCTGGATCTGATCGACAAACGTGGGGATGAAAATGAGCCAGTAGGCAACGCTGCTCAGGGTGCCCAAGAGGAGGAACATGACAATGGTGCTGTAAAGGACCTTTTGTCTGATGCTCAGGTTTTCAAAAGACGTCCCTATCTTTGTGAGTCCCATGCCGTTACCAGCTCCAGTTTGCCATCTCGTATCTGGGTGAAATAGACGGCGTCAAACCCCTGGTGATCCTCAGGTCCGAAATTGAGTCCGAGCCCGATCCCCAGGCTCAGATCTTTCATCCCTTCCAAGGCCCGGATGAATTTTTCACGGGTGATGTCTCTCCCGGCCCTTTCAAGCGCCTTGCCGAGCACCACGGCATTGATAAAGCCCTCCAGGCCGACAAACGTCGGTTGATCTTCCGGATAGTATTTTTCAAGCAATCGACAATACTTGTCCACCTCGGAAAGGAGGGCCCGGGCCTCCGGAGAGGGGACGACCTGGGTGACGATAACCCCTTCACCGTCCGGACCGAGTTTCCGGGCGAGTTCGTTTCCGCCGACAAACGAGACATTGTAAAAGATCGGATTGAACCCCTTTGCCCGGGCCATCTTGATGAATTTTGTGCTCGGATCGTAAGTCCCCACCATGATCACCACTTCGGCATGGCTGGCCATGATCGACTTCAGGGCATCTTCCACGTCCATGGTGCCCCGGATATAGCTCCCGTGCGCCACCGGTTCCAGACCATATTTCTTGAGTGCCAACTCCGCCCCGGCAAGCCCGTCCAGGCCATAGGCATCGTACTGATAGAACACCGCGAATCTGGAGAGTTTTCGGTCCTCGACAATATGTTTGACCATGGCGGCGATCTCCTGGTAATAAGACGCCCGGATGTTGAAGATGTATTTGCTGAAAGGCCTGCGCAATGCGTCTGCCCCCGTTAACAAACCGACAAGCGGGATCCTGGCCTCCTTGACAATGGGAAGAATTTCAACCGAGGTGGGGGTCCCCACATAGCAGAAAAGGGCGAATATACGGTCCTCGTTAATGAGCTTCTGGGTATTGAATACGCACCGGGGCGGATCATAGCGGTCATCGTAAACAATCAGCCGAATCTTTCGACCGAAAATGCCCCCCTCTTCATTCAGTTCTTTGATATATGATTCCGCGCCACGGATGGTGTTGGTCCCCAAGAAGCTGGCATGCCCGCTGAGCGCACAGGAGGAGCCGATCCGGATCTCGGAATCGGTAACGCCGTGCGTCCCCGATTCTCCCGCACCCGGTCGCTTCCGGTCGCAGGCATGGAACAAACAGAGTAGAAGACAGAGCATCAGGATCCGGGAAGAGACAAAAATAATTGGAGGGTGTCTTTTCATAGGCATATCTCCCGTCGGGGTTCCGGAGGGTTAACGAGAGGTTGATGGGACTCCATATGATCCATCATCATATATCATGATTGAATAGAATAAAACAAAGCATTTTCGTCGGCAAACATTTGTACTTTCAAAGATGCAGGGCTTGTGCTATGTATAACAGGATAAGACAGTTTTTAAGCAGCCAAGAGGGGAACGCCTATGCCAAAAAAGATCCTTGTTATCGACGACGATCACGATGCCGTCAGCTTTGTCCAGTGCATCCTGAAGGATCAGGGCTACGACAGCGTCGCTTCCCTGTCGAGCCTGACGGCCCTTGAAACGGCCCGGTCCGAAAAACCGGACCTTATTCTTCTCGATCTGTTCATGCCGGAAAAGAGCGGCATCAGTCTTTTCAGGGAATTAAAGGCGGACCCCGAGCTGAAACAGATCCCCGTGGTAGTGGTGAGCGGCATGCCCCAGGTCACGGGGGTCGACGTCAGCACCTTCATCGGCAGACAGATGGATCCATCCGGAAATGGCGTCAGCGTCCGTTCAACGACCCCGGAAGGCCTGGTGGATAAACCGATTGAACCTGATAAACTGATCCGGACGATTCGGAAAATCATGAGCGAAGGAGATATGTAGAAAATAATGAACATAGGAAAACTGACAAAACGCGCAAAGAATCGATCCACAACTTCCCAAAACGGTTGCGAGCAAGGTCCTGATTTTTTCGCCAGCCTATTCATCAATTCGCCCATCGGCATCTATATAGCCCAGGACGGCAAATTCACATTTTTCAATCCCGAATTTTTGAGGATCTCGGGCTATGAGGAGGAGGAGCTGCTGGGCATCAACTCGTTGAGCATCGTGCACCCTGACGACAGGGAGATGGTCAGAAAAAGGTCCATCCAGATGTTGAAGAGAGAAGATATGAGCCCCTATGAGCATCGGGTGATCACAAAGGACGGCGAGATCCGGTGGATCATTGAAACCGTTACCTCCATTACCTATGAAGGCCGCAGGGCTGCCCTGGGGTATTTTATGGATAATACCCAGAACGTACTCACCAAAGAGGCGCTGCTGCTCTCAGAGGACAAGTTCAAAAAGGTTTTTAGGTCCAGCCCGGACTGGTTTGTCATCAGCACCCTTGAGGACGGTTTTTACGTCGACGTGAATGAAGCCTTTTTGCGCACTACCGGTTATGAACGGCATGAGGTCATCGGCAAGAGATCGCTGGAACTGGGCATCTGGGCACAGCCCGAGAAGCGTTCGCAAATGCTTGAAACCCTTCGGAAAGAAGGCGCCGTCAGGAATATGGAGATTGAATTCCGAATGAAATCGGGGGAGATCCGCAATGTGCTCTGGTCCGCTGAAGTGATCGACTATGGCGAAGAGAAATGCCTGATTGCGGTCACCCGCGATGTTACCGCCCGCCATCGGGCCCAGCAGGAACAACTGAAGCGGGAGAAGCTCCAGGGGATTTTGGAAATCGCAGGCGCCACATGCCACGAGGTCAACCAACCCCTCCAGTATATCTGCCTTCTGGTCAATGAGGTCTTGAACGACCACCCGGAAAACGAAAACCTGCATGAAATCAGAAAACAGTGCGACCGGATCAAGTCCATTACCCAGAAGATGGAAAGCATCACCATTTATGAAAGCATGGATTACGTCCAGGGGAAGAAAATCATAGACATCAATGAGGCGTCAAAAGAAAGATAAGCGGGTTTGAGAAACAATTCATGAAACGCGATGAGAATCCGATCCAACAGAGGATCCATGTGTAAAGAAAGGAAAAACATGCAGATGAAAAAACCCTCGATCAGGATGATGTGGCCGTATTTAGCGATATTCCTCTTTTTTTTGACCGGATGCGGCGCCATGATCGTGGCCGGCGCCGGTGCAGCGGCCGGCATTGCAGGCTACAAATATTACCAGGGATCCTTGACCGTCCTTTACAAGGCCCCTTTCCAGAAAACCTGGGATGCGTCCCTGACGGCCCTGAATCGGATGGATTGCAAGATCGAAAGCTCCAAACACGACATCACCTCAGGAACCATCTGGGGCAAATTCAGCGACGACAAGGTGATCAATATCTCGCTGACCTACAAATCCGTCAATGAAACAGAGGCTGTGATCAGGGTGGGGGCCTTGGGTGAAAAAGAGGCCGCCGTGATCGTTAAAGATGAGATCGGGAAGGCCCTTTCAGAGTCAGGGGGAAAATGATCCCTTATGTGTGGATCTTCAGTTGCTCAATGATTCCGTCGGCGAACCTGAATATATAGTCGCGCTGGCTGGGCGTGCAATAGGCCGGGCAGTCGCACCGCATGCTTTTCAGGGTGCGAACGAAGAGCTCCAGCTTGATCCAGTCCTGGCCCAGTTCCACGGCAAAGACATGGGGCCGGCATTGGGCGTGCAGATACTGGGTTTCGCTGAGGAGATCATCGGGTATACGAACCCAGAAGACCTGGTCGAGACTGGAACGGATGGCGTGCTTTTTAAGGAACTCCTGGATCTCCCCCATCTCCTGGACCGGGATCTCATCAATCAGGTACGCCCTCATGGTGCGATATTCCCCTCTTCCATCTCATCCATTTTCCTGCCTCCAACGTACGCATCCACCACGGAATAGAGCCAGAGGAGGACGAACAGCGTCGCCATCGCCCACAGGAGGGTCAGGTCTTCCGCCCCGAGCCGGGCCATGATCACCTCAGGATCTGCGATGTCGATGTTCCCTGACCTGAAGATGGAATGGACCAGGTGTGCCAGCTTGAGGATCCCTGCAATAAAAAGGAGAAAAACTCCGCCCAAAAGCAGGCCCCCTTTTTTCAGGTCCTGATTTATAATCTGCCCCAACCCCGGAATGATGAGGCCGGAACAGAGGGGGGACACAATTGCCTTTTTCATCGGATAAAACCCGCAAAGAATTGGTTGACAAGGGTATAATGCAAACCCTTATATCCAAATACGCCCGCAGTGTCAATGCGGTTTGAGGACCTTGTATGATGCACCCGCTGACTGACCGGCTCCAGGTCAATATCCCTTTCGCCATGCTCTCCGAATCCTACCTGGATCGTTTCATCGCGAACCGGCTCAACCCCGAAATAGGGTTTGACGCCGAGGCCCTCGACACCTGCCCCCTTTCCCATATGGAGGCGGTGGCAGGGCGACTCCGGGACGCAGGGCTTGTCATCACGTTTCACGCCCCCTTCATGGATCTCTCTCCCGGGTCACCGGACCCGAAGATCAGGGACCTTACCCGACAGCGAATGGGGCAGCTCATCCGACTCATCCCCCTCTTCAGACCCAGGACCGTTGTCTGCCATACCGGATATGATCACAGGCGATACTGGCCTATCCGGGACCTATGGCTCAAAAACAGCCTTGACATATGGTCCGGAATCGCAGGAGAGATACAATCCGGGGGCGCCGCAATGATGCTGGAAAATGTCTATGAACAGTCACCGGATGAACTGATCGATCTCCTGGACAATCTAAGGGATTACGGGGTCGGTTTCTGTCTGGATTCCGGGCACCAGGCTGTTTTCGGCAAAGCCCCCATTGCCGCATGGATCGCCTCCCTGGGTCCGTACCTGGGGCAACTCCACCTGCACGACAACTCCGGCAAACAGGACGAGCACCTGGCCCTGGGACGGGGGAACATCGACTTTCACCAATTATTCAAACTCGTTATGGCTGTTTCTCCTTCCCGGCCGGTCATCACCCTTGAACCGCACAAAGAAGAGGAACTGTGGCCCAGCCTGAAATACCTTGAGAAGATATGGCCGTGGTGACGCCCGCGTCTCCCCCCTTTTCCATTGAATTCTCGGAACCCTTGCAGTAGCATCATGAGGCCCAAGGTGCAAGGAGCAGGGAGCAAGGAGCATGGGGCGACGTAACGCCCGAGGCTCAAAGCAACCGGGAACGAGCAACGAGTATCCGGAAACCAGTATCCAGTAAGCCGTATCAAGCACGGATAACCGGTAACGAACAACCGGTAACCCGTTTCATGCGGCTTCCTGGCGCTCAGGATTCCTGAATTCCTGAATTCCTAAATGCGAGATTATCATAACGTCATGGATCGTCCATTCCCCAAATCGACTACCTCCGCTGAGAAGTGCAAGCGGCTGATGGAGATCCTGTCTCCGGAAGAGACGTGGGGCATCATCATGAGCGCCGATCCCGATGCCATTGCCAGCGCCCTGGCCCTCAAGCGCCTGTTCTGGCGGAAGGTGAGAAAGGCAACGATTTTTCATATCAACCCCATTGAACGCGCCGACAATCTGGCCTTGATCAGTCTCCTCAAAATCAACATGCAGCGTATCCGTTCCATGAAAGGGAGAAAGATCCACCGGTGGGCCATTGTAGACTCCCAGCCGCACCACCACAAGCGCTTCATGACCCATCCCTTTGACATCATTATCGATCACCACCCGTTAGGCCCCCCATCAGAGGCGGCCTTCATCGACATAAAGGAGGACTACGGCGCCAATTCAACGATCCTGACCGAATACCTCAGGACCTCCAAGATCACCCCTTCCCCGCGCCTGGCCACGGCCCTCTTCTATGGCATCAAGACAGACACCGACAACTTTGTCAGGGAATCATCGCCCAATGACATGAACGCATTCCGATATCTCTACCCCCTTGCCAATATGAATACCATCAAAAAGATCGAATCTTCGGAGATGAGCAGGGAAACCCTGGAAGACTTCCGGTTTGCCATGGAACAGGTGGTTTTTATAAAGGACATTGCCTACATCAACATGGAAGAGATAACCCGCCCGGATGTCCTGGTCATGATTGCCGATTTTTTCATGAAACTGGCTGAGGCCGAGTGGAGCATCGCCTCCGGCATATATGAGGACAGATTGATCGTCATCCTGAGAAATGCGGGGTTCAGGGGCGACGCAGGCAAGACGGCCCAGAGACTCTTCAGCCCATGGGGCGGGTCCGCCGGGGGCCATAAGACCGCTGCCCGGGCTGAGATCCCCTTGAAAAATATGATGGGCGACACGGGAGACCGGTCCCTGCCGAATCGACTGGTCCTAAAGGAATTACAGCGGCTGAAACATGCCGCATCGGAGGGGGATGAATCTTGACCATTTTTGAAGCGAGGACTGTCGACGGCAGGCTGCTGGAAGAAGTCAAGGGGCTCATTGATCAGCAAGACAGCGCGGCCCTGAAAAAGCTCCTCAATCAGATGAGGCCCGCTGACGTAGCCGATCTCATCGAGCATTCCGGCAAGGATGAGGGTCTGCTCATATTCCGTCTCCTGGAGCCCGACCGCGCCGGCGAGGTGCTCATGGAGATTGAGGCGCCCGTCCGGGAACGCATCCTGAGAGACCTTGACAGCGAGGCCATATCGCAAATCGTCGAGATACTCAACTCTGATGATGCGGCCGACGTGGTGGGAGATCTCCCTGCCGACCGGGCGAGAGAGGTTATTGAGGCGGTCGGAGATCAGGTCACGGAGGAACTTGAAAAACTCCTCCCCTACCCCGAGGATACGGCCGGCGGCATCATGGCCCTGGAGTTTGTGGCGGTCAAGGCCGGCGCCACGGTACGGGACGCCATCGAATCCATCCGGGAAAAACGGGAGGAGGTGGAGAACCTGTATTATATCTGGGTAACGGATGACTATCATAAGCTGGTAGGGCTCATTTCGCTGAAAGATCTGGTGTTGGAACCCCCTGACAGACAGATCAGCGAGATCATGAACCCGGAGGTCATATCCGTCAATGTCAAGGCCGATCAGGAAGAGGTCATTAATCTGGTCAGACGATACGATCTGGTCAATATACCGGTGGTGGATGACGCATACAGACTGGTCGGGCGGATTACCTATGACGATATCATCGAAGCGATCGAAGACGAGGTGGATGAGGATATGTCCCTGATGGCCGGCGTCATCGCCCAGGAGATTACAGAGGCCTCCACCGTGAAGATATCGAGGGCACGACTCCCCTGGCTGGTGGCAGCCCTCTTCGGGGGCGTGTTTGCCGCCTTTGTCATCAACCAGTTCCAATCCACGCTGGAAAAGCTGATCGCCCTCTCCTTCTTCTTCCCGGTCATCATGGCCATGGGGGGAAACACAGGCACCCAGGCGGCCACGGTGGTGGTCAGGGGGCTCGCCACGGGCGACATCAGCCTCGTGAATGTGGGGAAGCGGCTCTGGATGGAAATGCGGGTTGCCCTCATCAATGGCGTCATATGCGGGCTGATCCTCGGCCTGATTGTGGGACTCTGGCTCAAGGATTTTCGGCTTGCTTTGATTGTGACCTTCGCCCTCATGCTCATTATCCTTCTTTCCGGCCTGATCGGTTCCGCCATTCCCCTCTTTCTCAAAAAGATGAATATCGATCCGGCCCTGGCCTCGGGACCGTTTGTGACCACCACCAACGATATCCTCAGCCTCCTGATCTATCTGGGCCTTGTAACGATCTTCCTGCGTACCCCCGTTTAGAATTGACTCCTTTTTCTCTTTGGATATCAAACTCCTATCCGTGATTATTCATACGATACATGACGTTCATAGTGTGACTCAGGCGCTGTGAAAATGCGTGAATACGGCCTCGGCCAGGGCCCGTCCGATGCCGGGCGCCCGCTCCAGATCTTCTACCGTGGCCTGGACGATATCGTCGATCCCCTTGAAGTGGCGGAGCAACAGCGACTTCTTCTTCCTGCCGATACCGGGGATATGGTCCAATTCGGAACGGGTCAGATGTTTCTCTCTCAGACTCCGGTGGTAGCCAACCGCGCGCCGGTGGGCCTCATCCCGTATCCGCATCATCAGAAGGAGTATGGGATGACCGGCCTTGAGCATGAGAGGGTTTTTCCGGCCGGGCAGGTAGATCTTATCGCGCGGGTCCTGGGAAGGGTCGTCGGGCTTGGCAATGGATATGACCTCGGGCATGGTGACGTCATGCATTTCTCCCGGACCCGCCGCCTGGCGGCCGGCTTGACCCCACTCATCCAGGACGCGCCGGACCGTGGCAAGATGCCCTTTGCCCCCATCCACCAGAAAGAGGTCCGGCAGTGCCCCTTTGGCGAGTCTCCTTTCCATCATCTCGGCCATCATGCCGTAATCGTCGATTGTCCCCTCTTGTCTGATCCTGAAATTCCGATATCCGGCCCGGTGAGGCTCTCCCTCTGCAAAAGAGACCACGGTTCCAACGGCCAACCCCCCATGGAAATTGGAGATGTCGAGACCCTCGATCCGCCTCGGGGTCCGCGAAAGTCCCAGGACGGATCTGGCCGTAATCAAGAGGTCCTCTTTTTGGGACGCTGCATGGCCGATTAGCAGATTTTCCGCATTGGCCACGGCCATCCCGGTAAGCTTTCGCTTTTCCCCCCGCAGGGGGTTTTGGATCACCACCCGCTTCTCCGCAAGACCGGACAGCCATTTCATGATCGGCACGAGGTCCTCGACTGGCTCGGAAATGAGGATCTCCTTCGGGATAAAGGCCTCGCGGCCGTAATGCTGTTTCAGGAAGGCCTCCATGACCTCGGAGGGAAGCGCACCCGGTTCTTTGATGAGAAGGTTGCGGGTCCCTGTCAGATACCCCCTTCGAACAAAGAGGATGACCACCTGATAGAGACCTTCTCTCCGGGCCAGGCCGATCACATCCTGGTCCTCCATCCGGGGAGACACCACGTGTTGCCGCTCGATGGTCTTCTTTATGGCCCTGAGCTGATCCCGTATGCCGGCCGCCCTCTCGAAATCCAGATCCCGGGACGCCGCCTCCATCTTTCCCTCCAGACCCGCAATGAGTTCCTGACTGCGGCCTTCCAGAAAAAGACGGACCTGTTGAACGATCTCGCGATATTCCTCCTCAGGGATCTCGCGCGCGCACGGCCCGAGGCACTGATTCATCTGGAAATTGAGGCAGGGCCGGCTCCGCTTAGGCAGGTCCTGGCCCTTGCACTTGCGCAGCCTGAAAACCCGGTCAATCAGCTTCTTGGTGCTCCGCACCGAGTTGGCGGAGGAAAAGGGACCGAAATAGAGGGCCCCGTCTTTTTTGATCTTTCTGACAATGGCCAGCCGCGGAAACGGCTCTCTCACATCCAGGCAGAGACAGGGATACTGCTTGTCGTCCCGGAGGATGATGTTGTAGCGTGGCATGTGCTTTTTGATGAGATGGCCCTCAAGGATGAAGGCCTCCTGCTCGGTGTCGGTCAGGATGAAGTCCAGACCCCCGGCCCGTTTCATCATCCGGCCGGTCTTGGCGGCGGCGTCGCCATGGGTCCTGAAATAGGAGAGGACCCGCTTTCGAAGGCTCTTGGCCTTGCCCACATAGATCACCCTCCCCCCAAGGTCAACAAAGAGATAGACCCCAGGGGCATCGGGAAGCGTGTTCCTCAACACCCTGGGGTCCAGTTCATATTGGGCGCGACCCATGGATGTCATATGTTGAATCGGCGATCGAATTCCCACAGCCCGGCGTTCTCCTTTTGACCCATCACATCCCAAACAAGGCTTGGTTTTGCGAACCGTCGCTCTCCCATCGTTTCAATCTTCCCGGCTTTCATAGCCGGCTCCATCCCTCGAGATCTGTCGCCTTGTACATCAGGGGCGGTTCTTCCCCTTACAGACGTTCTGCAAAAGAATGACCTCATGGACGGGCAGGAGCCGACATTCAATCGCTCAGTCCGGGTGGCGACATCGCACAGGTTCCACCTCAAAACGCATAGACCACGCCGATGATGATCCCGAAAAAGAAGACAAGATGGTATTCATATAGGGGGTGTGAAAGGATTAGACGGCACAACAGGGCCAGGATGCCCGATAAGCCGATGAGAATGCCCCCGCCATAGCACTTCAGCTTGTCCAAGGTCCCCGCACCGCCTAAATCGAAGACACGGTCCAGCAGGGAGCTGAGCAGAAGTATCGCCGACAAAGATATAATCAGGACCGTCAGTACGTTAAACACGCGATCCCACGAGCAAGCCCGGCGGAACCGCTGCAAAAACATGATAGGCATCGTCCTTTACGTGCTCCGGATATTCCCGCCTGAGAGATAGGATGTCCCCATTTTTCCAGGCTCTTCAACCATTCCGTTTTCACGTAAGTTATTTGTTTAGGTCAGGACGTCCCGCAGGCGCCCACCGAATCCATGTCATACCTTGTCGATTCTGACCGCACAGACCTTGTACTCGGGTATCTGGGCCACCGGATCCAGGGCCGGATTAGTGAGCCGGTTGGCCGCCGCCTCGGCAAAATGAAACGGGATGAATACCACGTCGCCGTTGACCTTCTTCGTGACGCGGGCAAAGGTTTCGATCCTGCCTCGACGCGATGTAACGGCGACGCTTTCGCCGTCTTCCACGCCCAGTTTTTGCGCCAGATCCGGGCTGATCTCCACCCATGCCGTGGGCACGTGCTCGTTCAGGGGCGCCGACCTGCGGGTCATGCTGCCGGAGTGGTAGTGCTCCAGGACCCTCCCCGTTGTCAGCGTGATGGGGAACGCCTCATCGGGCAGTTCTGCGGGATCGCGGTGTTCGCAGGGGCTGAAAAGCCCCCTGCCCCGGACAAACCCTCCCGAGTGGAGGAAAGGCGTGCCGGGATGCCTGGAATCGGTGCAGGGCCACTGCAATCCCCCTTCCGTTTCAAGGCGTTTGTGGGAGATGCCGGCGTAGCTGGGGGTGAGCTTTGCGATCTCCTTCATGACCGCGGCCTGATCCGGGTAGCTCATTTTGTAGCCAAGGCGCCTCGACAGCTCGCAGATGATCTGAAAATCCTGCCTTCTCTCTTCAAGGGGTTCGATGGCCTGTCGCACCATCTGGACCCTTCGCTCGGTGTTGGTGAAGGTGCCTGTCTTCTCGGCAAAGCTCACCCCCGGGAGAATCACGTCGGCAAGGAGGGCGGTCTCCGTTGGAAAAATATCCTGTACCACCAGGAAATCCAGATTCCTGAGGGCCTTTTCCACGTGGCCGATGTCCGGGTCCGTGAGCATCGGGTTCTCTCCCATGATGTAAAGCGCCTTCAGCGTGCCGCCTTGGGCCGCTTCCATCATCCGGGTGACGGTCATGCCGATCTTGCTGTCCAGCTTGACGCCCCATGCCTGTTCAAATTTGGCCTGAACGGAAAAATCGTCCACCCTCTGGTAACCGGGGTAGACATTGGGAAGGGCCCCCATGTCGCACGCACCCTGGACATTGTTCTGACCCCTCAGGGGATTGACGCCCGTGGATCTCCTCCCGATCTGCCCGCAGAGCATGGCAAGGTTGGCCACGGAGAGCACATTGTCCGTGCCGCTGGTGTGCTGGGTGATGCCCATGGCATAAAGGATCGTGGCGCGCTCGGCCTCTGCATAGATCCGGGCCGCCCGGCGCAGATCATCGGCAGGGATGCCCGTAATGCGCTCCACCCTCTCCGGCGCATACGCCTTCACCGCCTCCCTCACGGCATCGAAATTCTCACATCTCTCCTCGATGAATTCCCGGTCTTCGAGCCCTTCTTCGATGATGACATGCATCATGCCGTTCAGCCAGGCCACGTCTGTCCCCGGCCTCTGGTGAAGGTTTATCTCGGCGATGTCGCAGAGCTCTATGTTCCTCGGTTCGATAACGATCAGCCTGGCGCCCCTCGAAACGGCCTTTTTGATTTCAAGAGAAACAATGGGGTGGGTCTCGGTGGTGTTCGAGCCTGTGACAAGGATACAGTCCGAACCGATGATCTCGTCGATGGAATTGGTCATCGCCCCGGATCCGAATGCCCTTGCCAGGCCCACCACGGTGGAGGCGTGGCAGAGGCGGGCGCAGTGATCCACATTATTGGTGCCCACGGCCGCCCGCATGAATTTCTGGAACAGATAGTTCTCCTCGTTGGTGGTCCGCGCGGAAGAGAAACCGCCGATGACGTAGGGACCGTACGTGGTCTTGATCTTGAGAAGTCGCTCTTCCACGAGGTCAAGGGCCTTTTTCCACGACACCCTTTCATAATCCTTTAGGGTACCGGTCGCTTCCTCCCTGGGAACCCGTCGAACGAGGGGATGGTTCAGACGATCATGGGAATCGACAAAGCCCAGGCCGAATCGGCCTTTGACGCAAAGGGTGGTGTGGTTCACGATATTCTTTTCAGCATCGGAAGTATCCACCTTCACGATCTCATTGTCCTTGGTGCAGAGGTCGAAGGTGCATCCGCACCCGCAGTAGGGGCACGTGGTGTGCGTCTTATGGAACTCCCACTCCCGGCCCCTGCCGAGTCGCGACTTCTCAACGAGGGCACCTGTGGGGCACAGGGCCACGCAGTTGCCGCAGAACACGCAGTTGGCGTCCATGAGTTCCGCCCCCATGGGGGTTGAGACCATGGTAGAAAATCCCCGGCGGGCAAAGTCCAGCACGTAGTTGCCCTGGAGTTCCGCGCACGCCCTGATGCACCGGCCGCAGAGGATGCACTTGTTGTAGTCGCGCACGTAATAGGGATTGTTGTAATCGGGCGCGAAGTCGTAAGGATCTCGGCTTCGGTATTTTTCAATATCCACATTGTATTCATAGGAGTATTTCTGAAGATCGCACGCGCCCGACTTCTCACAGAGGGTGCAATCATTGGGGTGGGCGGACCAGAGGAGTTCCAGGACGATGCGCCTGGCCTGGCGAACCTTTTCGCTGTTGGTGTGGATGACCCTCTCCCCCGGAAGGTCCCCGATCCGGGTGGCGCACGACGGCATCAGCGCCCTTGCGCCCTCCACCTCCACCAGGCAGAGGCGGCACGCCCCTGTGGGGGCGAGCACATCGCTGTGGCACAGGGTGGGGATCTCAATCCCGTTTTCTTGAGCCACTTCCAGGATGGTCCGGTCTTTGCCTGCCTTTATCTGCTTCCCGTCAATTGTGCAGAAGTCATTTTCCATTTCGTTTCTCCAAAACCTTATGCGACGCCATTTTTGTTATCGAACCCTCTTCCTGTAGATCGGGGGCCGACGAGCCCGTTCGCCTTGCATCAGGCCCCGGCCTCGGCCGCCTCTTTAGGGTCATTCAGGATTCCGGGGGATGTTTTCACAACAGCTTCGAAGGGACAGACCGTATAGCACATTCCGCAGCGTATGCATTTGTCCACGTCGACCTCAAATGGGATTTCCTTCTTCTTGTCGCCCCGAATCGCATCCGCCGGGCAATTTTTCTTGCAGGTCCCGCAGAGTTTGCAGGCATCCTGGTCCACGTGGTATTGAAGCATTGACTTGCACTTCAGGGCGGGACAGCGTTTCTCGTATACGTGGGCCTCGTACTCATGACGAAAATATTTCATCGTCGTGATCACGGGGTTGGGCGCTGTCTGGCCCAGTCCGCAGAGGGAGCCCTCCTTGACGGCCTCTGCCAGCTCCATGAGCTTTGGAATATCGTCCGGGCCGCCCCGGCCCTCGCAGATGTCCTCCAGGATCTCCAGCATCTGTTTGGTGCCCATGCGGCAGGGCACGCACTTGCCGCAGGATTCCTTCTGTGTGAAGTCCAGGAAATAACGGGCCAGGTCAACCATGCAGGTGGATTCGTCCATGACCACCATGCCGCCCGAACCCATGATGGAGCCCGCCTTGGCCAGGTTTTCGAAATCGACCGGGGTGTCCAGAAACTTTTCGGGCAGGCACCCTCCCGACGGCCCCCCTGTCTGGACCGCCTTGAATCTGCCGCCATCGACAACGCCGCCTCCAATATCAAAAATGATCTTCCGAAGCGGGGTGCCCATGGGGACTTCGATAAGGCCGCAGTTGGCCACCTTGCCGGTGAGTGCGAACACGGCGGTGCCGGGACTCTTCTCCGTGCCGATGCCGGCAAACCACCCGGCGCCCCGGTTGATAATCTCCGGGACCGTGGCAAGGGTTTTCACGTTGTTGATGACGGTGGGCCTGCCCCACAATCCTTTCACCGCAGGGAAGGGAGGCCGGGTCCTGGGCATGCCGCGACCCCCTTCGATGGAACCGATGAGCGCCGTTTCCTCGCCGCACACAAAGGCGCCGGCCCCCTGGAAGATGGTAATGTCAAAATCGAATTCGCTCCCGAACACCCTCCTGCCCAAAAACCCCTTTTCACGGGCCTGCTCGATGGCGATGCCGAGGCGCTTGATGGCCAGGGGGTACTCGGCCCGGGCATATATGTATCCTTTCGTGGCGCCGATGGCATAGCCCGCGATGATCATCCCCTCCAGCACCTGGTGGGGAGTGGCCTCCAGGATGGAGCGATCCATGAAGGCCCCCGGATCGCCCTCGTCCGCATTGCATATGATGTATTTCTGATCCGCCTCGACATTGGCGCAGAATCCCCATTTGACCCCGGTGGGGAATCCGGCGCCTCCCCGTCCTCGAAGGCCGGCCACTTTTATCTCTTCTATGACCTCCGCCGGGGACATTTCCCCGAAGACCCGGGGCGCCGCGCGGTAGATCCCTGAACCTATGGAATCGTCGATGACTTCGGGGTTGATGTGGCCGCACCGCGCCAGCACAATGCGCTCCTGGTTGGCATAAAACGGGATCTCTCCATATGTGGCTATGGGTTTCCCGGTCGCAGGGTCCCCGTAAAAGAGCCGCTCGACGGGCTGTCCGTCTTTGAGATGAGATTCGACGATCTCCGCACAATCCTTTTCCTGGACCCCGGAGTAAAAGATGCCTTCTGGCTCTACGATCACGATGGGACCGCGCTGGCAGAAGCCGTGACACCCGGTGAGTTTCATTTGAATATCAGTGAGCCCGGCCTTCTCGATCTCTGCCTCAAGGGCCTTGTACGCGGGAATGGCGCCCGATGACACGCACCCGGTCCCCTGACAAACGATAATGGTTTTTCCCCCTTTATTTCCCATCGGCTTCCTCCTTCAAGGCAGCGCCCCGCGCCTTCTTCAATACCTGTGACG
>JAWOIH010000090.1:0-2764 GCA_046484725.1 Candidatus Desulfacyla sp.
CGAAGGAACAGAATACGGGTGACATCAGGAACCAGGTCCAGAAACTCTCCGAATATATCGACCGAGCAGAGGTAGTCTATGAAGAGGCTGAAAGCTAAAAGGGGCTATCAGCTATCCGCCATCAGCTTTCACCTTTGAGCTCCCACAAGGTCATGTCATGAAACGGAAAAAACTTGGCGAGATCCTTCAGGAAGCCGGCGTGCTCAGCAGTGAGCAGATCCAGGAGGCCCTGAGGATATCCGGCCAGACAGGGAAGCGTATCGGGAAGATTTTCGTTGAAATGGGGTGGGTCTCCGAGATGGATATCTGCCGGGTCCTCTCCAAACAACTGGGCATCCGGATGATCAGCCTCAAGAACGCGAAAGTGGACCCAAAGATACTGCGTCTCGTCCCGGCAAAACTCTGTTTCAAAAGGCGGTTGATACCCCTGGCAATCAGGGATCGCGAGGTTGCCGTGGCCATGAGCAACCCCATTGACTACGAGGCCATGGATGAGGTGACCTTTGTTTGCGGATATCACGTTCATGTGGTCATCGCCCTGGAACAGGAGATCCTGGACCTGCTGATACGGTCCTATCCCACCGATGAAGCGTTCGTGGAGGGAATTGATAAGAACGAATACAACGTCGATGTGGTGAATGTCGTCGAGGATATCAAAGACCTGGGAGAGGTCACGCCCGAAAAACTGGAAAGGGCGGCCAAGGGCGGGGTTATCCGTCAGCTCACGAACGGGATTATTCTGAATGCGGTAAGAAAACGGGCCAGCGACATCCATATCGAGCCCCAGGAGGAGGATGTGGCGGTACGGTACCGTATCGACGGCATGTTGCGGGATATCATGACGTTTGACAAAACGGCCCAGGCCGCGGTCATCTCGCGGCTCAAGATCATGGCCAGCCTGGATATCACCATACGGGCCAAACCTCAGGACGGCAGTTCACGGGTAAGGATCGGGGAACAGGTCTACGATCTTCGCTTATCACTGCTCCCCACCTTCTATGGCGAAAAGGCGGTCATCCGGATACTCGAGACCCAGGAGGTCACGTCTCTTTCAGGGCTCGGCATGTCGGAGCGGGATCTTTCCGAATTCGAGCGGCTGCTGTCCCTGCCCCAGGGGATGATCCTGGTCACCGGACCGACCGGGAGCGGAAAAACCACCACCCTCTATGCGGTGCTGAAACGACTTCTCTCGCCCGAAATCAATATCGTCACCATCGAAGACCCCGTTGAATACTCCATCCACGGGATCAATCAGGTCCAGGTCAACCCGGCCAGAGGGCTTACCTTCGCGAATGGTCTCCGGTCGCTCCTGCGCCAGGATCCCAATGTGGTCATGATCGGAGAGATCCGGGATCTGGAGACCGCGACCATCGCGCTTCAGGCCGCACAGACAGGCCATCTGGTCCTGAGCACCCTTCACACCAATGATGCAGTCGGGGCCGTTACCCGGCTCAAGGACATCGGCATCGAGCCTTATATCATCGCTTCAAGTCTCAGCGGCGTGGTGGCCCAGCGGTTGGTACGCAAAAACCATGAGCCATGCAGTGCTGTTACGGAGGTCAACCCAACGCTCCTTTCCCGTTTCGATGGCAGCCCGTTTCATCAATTCAAAGAGGGAAAAGGTTGCGCGGGGTGTCAGGGGACCGGATACCTGGGCAGGATTGGCATCTACGAACTGCTGTCGGTCAACGAAGAGATCAGCGCCCTGATCTCCCAGGGGGGGACTGAGAGTGACATCCTCCATGCGGCCCGCAGGGCAGGCATGGTTTCCATGACCGAAGACGGTTTTGAAAAGGCAAAGCGAGGCATCACCACCCTTGACGAAATTATGAGGACCGCGCCGCCCTCTGAGACCTCGCCCGTGGGTCGAACAGAGGTCGCGGGGGAACCCGCGGGGGCTGTGAAACCGGCGTCTTCGCGCATAAGAAATGCCCCCGCCTCAGGAACCGGCGTGCCTGCGTCGGGACCTGCCATGCCCAGCCCATCAGCCATCCGGCGAGACAGGATCATGATCGTGGACGATGACGAGGCCATCCGGCGCTATGCGAAAAAACTCCTCGAGTCCGAGTACTATGAAGTGATCCCGGCCGTAAACGGCAGAGATGCCCTAAACAGGATCTTCGAAAATCCTCCGGACCTGATTGTGGTCGATTACCAGATGCCGGAAATGAACGGCCTTGAATTTATCGAGAAGCTCAAAGCCCACTCGCATCTGAGCCGCATCCCGACCATCATGCTCACGTCCACCGACACGGAAGAGAGTGAGATCAAGGCCCTCAGTATCGGCGCCGACGACTGGATACAGAAGCCCATTCACAAGGAACGGCTGCTGGCGCGGGTCAAGCGCCTTTTAAAGCCCCAACATCCATAATTCACAGGGGCTGGAGGTTTTATGATCTCTTCGAGGAAGTTGTTCTCACTGCAGGTGATTCTGGTCGTTGCCTGCTTTCTTTCATTCCGCCCATTGCTTGCCCTAACTGAGCCGACCCTCGAGGTGACCCAAGGGGTAGAACAATATCCCCTGAAAAAATATCTGGGCATTCTGGAAGACAGGGACGGAAAATGGACCATTGATGATGTTTCTTCACCGTCCTTTTCCCGGCGTTTCAAACCGAACACCTCCGAGAACCCGAGCCTGGGCATAACCCTCTCTCCCGTCTGGGTCCGCTTCCGGGTGAGCAATGACCTTCCCGTGGATCAGCGGATGTACCTCCAGCTGGACTACCCCCTTATGGAAGCCATCGAACTCTACACGCCCACTAAC
>JAWOIH010000095.1:0-8746 GCA_046484725.1 Candidatus Desulfacyla sp.
CCCTGATACCAGGATCGCGTCACGTGTTCGGTGACCTTGTCGGGCACTGACATCTTAACGCCTTTGATATCCCGGTTCATGATCACGCCCCGGGGCAGAAACAGGCTCTCGGGCTCTTTGGCCGATTCAGGGAGGTCCCCCCAGGCCAGGAAGTTGGTGGTCCCCCCGATGCCGCCCCAATCCTTGTAAAAGGGCGCAACCGCCAGGATATCGGGCACATAGACATTTTTCACAAAATCCTGGGTCTCTTTCCAGAGAAAGAGGAACTCGGCGATCCGGTCCGGCGTGAGATCATTGACGCAGGTCACGCCGCCCACGGCCAGAGACTGGAGATGGGGGTTCTTGGCCCCGAATACGGCATGCATCCGGGCGGCCTTGGCCTGAAGGCGGAGGGCCTCGATATAGTGGGCCGCTGCCATCAGATTGGCCTCGGGGGGGAGTTTATAGGCCGGATGGCCCCAGTATGCATTGGCGAAAGGACCTAACTGGCCGCTGTCCACAAAGGTCTTGATCCGCTGCTGGACCTCCCTAAAATAGACCGTGCCCCCTTTGGGATCGTTGCTCACGTTGTCGGCCAGGGCCGCTGTCTTCTGGGGGTCGGCCTTGAGGGCATTGACCACATCGACCCAGTCGAGGGCCGAGAGACCATAGAAATGGACGATGTGATCGTGTTGAAACTGTGCGCCGTGGAGCAGATTCCGAATAATGCGGGCGTTGTCCGGGATCTGGACCCCGACCGCATCTTCCACTGCCCGGATCGATGCAAGATAGTGCGTATAGGTGCAGACGCCGCATGACCGCTGGGTGAACAGGGGGGCATCGCGGGGATCCCGCCCTTTCAATATGATTTCAATCCCCCGGAACATCTGACCGGAACTCCAGGCATCCTTGACCTTGCCGCCTTCCACCTCCACTTCGATGCGCAGGTGGCCCTCTATTCGGGTAATCGGATCAATGGTGATTCTCGTGCCCATGGTATCTCCTCTCTTTTCTTAAGAGTTGCCTTTTAAATTCCAATCTCTGCCGCCCCTATTTGCTTTCCTCGAAGAAAGGGGTCATTTTGTCCCAAAAGCCCGGTTCGCTGCACCCGATGCAGGGATGCCCCGCCTCGACCGGCCAGCTCGTTCCATCGTTGAACTTGGCAATGGGGCAGTTGTTGTAGGTATCCGGTCCCTTGCAGCCCATCTTGTACAGACAGTAACCCATCTCGGCCTCTTTGGAGCCGAATTCCGTTACGAATTCATTGTTTTCATAATGGGACCTTCTGGGGCATTGATCATGGATGGTCTTCCCATAAGCGAAGAGAGGTCTCCCCAGTTCATCGAGGGCGGGCAGCTTGCCCAAAAGAAGGTAATTGACGACGGTTCCGACAAAGTTGATGGGATTGGGGGGACAACCGGCGATATTAACCGTTTTGATCCCCAATGCATCGCCGACACCTTTATATCCGCCGGGATTGGGACTGGCGGCCTGTATCCCTCCATACGTTGCGCAGGCGCCGATACAGATGACGGCAGCGGCTTTGGGGCATACGTCTTTTGCAATCTCCAGGAATGTGCGGCCCCCGATCTTGCCATAGGCCCCGTTGTACTTGGTGGCGATGGCCCCCTCCACCACGCAGATGAATTTGCCGTCATATTTCTTGACGGATGCGTGAAGGAGATCTTCGGCCTGGGTCCCGGATGCGGCCATAATGGTCTCGTGATAGGCAAGGTCGAGGACATCAATCACCAGCTCGTCGATCCATGGGTACATGGACCTGAGCACGGCCTCGGAACACCCCGTACACTCGGCAAAATGGAGCCAGATGACCGGTGGTCTCTGTTTGGGCGCAGCGAACACCTCTGCAACCTTAGGGATAAACGACGAGGACAGGCCCATGGTAGCGGTCAGTACACCGCAGAACTTCATGAAATCCCTTCGTGAGATCCCCTTTCCCTCAAGTCTTTCATAGAACTCCTTTTCCTCTTTCATGCGGCACCTCCTGATGCTGGTTAACAATACCTGTTTACACAAAACCACACATGCAACGGGTAAGACGCCTCTGCTCCGGCACACAGACGTCATCAAAACCAATCTTTACCTGCGGGCACCGACCGACCGGGGGGAGATAAAATATGCCTCCCACAATCGTAGAAGCCCCGGTCCAAGGTGTCATCCCCGGTCAGGCTAAGTGAGTTCAAATATCTTTATTGGAAGATTCAATCAGAATGATTGAGATGGAGGCACTGAACAAGGAACAAAACCCTTTCCCCGACCATCGGCTCAGTGCACCGAAAAAGAAATAAAAGTATAGGGGATACGGGATATTGTCAAGAAAAAAGTTGCCGCTCGCTTTCTTACCTGGGAAGTTTTTCCAGTTCCCCCATCAGAATCTCCAGGCGGGGTCGCTGATTGATGTCATGGACATCGATGTACCGAATGATCCCCTTTTTGTCGATAACAAACAGGGCCCTCTCGGACATGCCGTCGGATCTTAAGACGCCATACCTGTCAGCCACACCGCCGTGGGGCCAAAAGTCCGATAGCACGGGGAACCAGAGTTGTCCCATCTGGCGGATCCATGCAAAGAGGCTCGGGATATTGTCCACGGTAATGCCGATAAGGACAGCGTCGTACTGATCGAAGAGGTCCTTGACGATATTGTATCCCGGCCACTGATCCGAACACACGGGCGTCCATGCCGCAGGCACAAAGGAGATGACCACATTCTTTTTCCCCAGGAACTGAGATAGAGAGACCTTCCCCCCGGATACTGCGGGAAGAGAGAAATCAGGGGCCTTTTCTCCCACACCGACCTTCAGTTTGCTGTCATTCGGCTTCAGGGGGCCTTGATCGTAGATATTCTCCTTAAACGCATCCGATCGTGCGGATCCGTTCGTTGCAGCAGCGAAGACGGCAGTCCAGCCCAGCAGCAGGGCAATGGCAATTCTTTTCATGTTATCGCTCCTGGTCAATCCCCGATCCTTTGAGAATCAGGTCGAGAAAATGATCGACACCTTCCAGCCCGCCGACCTTGGCGTAGATCACCCGGTCTGTTCCGTCGCCATGTAACCGGACCCCCACAAAAAAGGGTGTCCGGACCTCTCCAAAGGCCTTATGCATCACAAAATCAGCATCTGAAAAAAGCGGGAAAGGGACCTGGTACTTCTTTTTAAACACATCCACCTCAAACGGCGTATTGCCGACGCCGATGCCGATCATCTTGATCCTCTCCTTCAGCAAAGGGGTGGTCTCTATTTTTTCATAGAGGCGGTTCACCAACGGCGCCTCTGTCTGGCAATGGGGACAATACATGCTGAAGATCTCGATGATGACGACCTCTGCCTTTATCTGGGGAATCCGGAAGGCATCGCCGTCTGAAAGACCCAGGTAGCCCTTATGGGCCGGATCCTCAGGCGCCGGGAGGATGATGGACGGCAGGGGATCGCCCAGCCTGGGGCCGTCTCCGGCCAAGGCGCCGGAGGCAAAGCAGAACCCCATCCAGATGCCTGCGATACAGACAATGAGTCTTTTCATGGTGTGTATCCTTATTAAATCAAGACAGCACGGCGTAAATAAGCGATCTCCGGAGATGGAAAAGGGACGTCGAGAGACGTCCCTTTTCCTGTCTGAGAACTCTCCGGCCCGACTAACTGGCCAGTTTGTGAATCATGCTCCACTCGCTGGAAAGCTCCTTGAGAGATCTCCCGATCTTTCGAAGGGCCATCTGTCGGTCCATGCCGCCCGGCAAGACGTCCACCTTGGCATAATTGTAATAGGCCTTGGGCTCATCGGCCAGCAGATAAAACACCCTCAGGTCGTCGATGCCCGTGAGGTTGGCCTTGGGGAATCTCCCCTTGACCTCGCCGAGATGCTTCTGGGCCAGCTCAACCATCTTGTCCCGGTCGCCAAAGTTCATGGCCCCGGTGGGGCAGGTCTTGACACAGGCAGGCAGGAGCCCGTTATGGACCCTGTCCACGCACATGGTGCACTTGGCCAGATAGCCAGTCCCCTTCTGTGCCCGGGGGACGTTGAAGGGACAGGCCTCGATCACGGTCTCCGCCTTCACCTTCTTGAGCTTGTCCTTGTGGTACAGGACCGCCCCGGTCTCGCTGTCGATGGTGATCCCGCCCGGGGCATCGTCCTCTGCCGCCTCCATACAGGGGGGTTCGACGCAGTGCCGGCACTGATCCGGGAAAAAATACCATACGGGTTTGTTGTTGGGCCCCATATGTTCCTCGAATCTGACGACCTTATAGGTGTCAAACGAGAGGTCCTTGGGGTTCTGCATGCTCCCCCATTGATGGGTCTTCGTGGCTGGCAATTGATTCCATTGCTTGCAGGCAATCTGACAGCCTCGACATGCCGTACACAGGGTCGTATCAATGAAAAACGCCTTTCCGCTCATCAGATCACCTCCTTTATGCCTTTCTCACATTGACCATGAAGGCCTTGCTTTCGGGGATCCGGGTATTCGGATCGCCGGTGGACGGGGTCAACAGGTTGGCGGATTCGCCGCCGTCCTTGGGATGGACCCATCCATAGTGCCAGGGGAGACCGACCTGGTGAACCGTGGTCCCCTGGACCTCGAAGGGCCTGAATCGGATGGTCACCATGGCCACGGCCTCGAGCTTGCCGCGGGCCGATTCGATGATCACCTTCTCTCCATTCTTGATCCCCCTCATCTTGGCCAGTTCCTGGCTCATCTCCACAAAGACCTGGGGCTGGGCCTCGATCAGCCAGGGCTGCCACCGGGTCATGACGCCGCTCTGCCAGTGCTCGCAGACCCGGTAGGTGGTGCCCACAAATGGAAACTTGGGATCGCACGATTTGTAGATATCCATGTCGGTACCGTACGTCGGCGCCACCGGATTGACCCGCTGGCTGGAGAGAAGGTTCTTCTCCACCGGACACTCCATCGGCTCGTAGTGCTCGGAGAAGGGACCGTCCGCCAGTCCGGGTCCGAAGATGGCGGCATGTCCGTCCGGTTTCATAATGAAGGGATATTTGCTGGCGGGATTGGGGGTGCCGTCCGCCTTAAGCATGGGCGGCCATCCGCCGTCCGGCACATCGCCGACCCAGCCGCCTTTTCCGCCCCCGGCATTCGCGTCCCATTGAATGACCGGACGTTCCTTGTCCCAGGGCTTTCCGGATTTGTCCACAGAGGCGCGGTTGTAGATGATGCGGCGGTTGACCGGCCAGCACCAGGCCCATCCCAGGTTGAGTCCGATTCCTGATTTCTCCCGCTCCCGTCTGGCTGCCAGGGGTCCCTTGCTGTTGTAGGAGTTGCAGTAGAGCCAGTTGGCGCTGCTGGTGGAGCCATCGTTTTGAAGAAGCGCAAAACCGGGAACCAGGTCCCCCTTCTTGAACTGCTTGTCCCCAATGGTCACATCCTTCAGGAAATACCCATTGATCTCCTTGGCCATGGCATGGGCATCGAACTCCCCATCTTTAACGTAATCCCACTTCAGGTTCAGAATGGGCTCGGGAAAGACCGCCTTCTTGTCCTGTTTGTAGAGATCCTTGATCTTGTTCCCCAGCCGGATCAGGATGTCGCCGTCCGACCAGGCCTTGCCGGGAGGGTTGGCCGCCTTGTACCGCCACTGCATCCAGCGGCCGCTGTTGGTGATGGACCCCTCCTTTTCCACGGAGACGGAACAGGGGAGCATGAAGACCTCTGTCTTGATGCTCTTGGGGTCCATGCCCGGGCCTTTCCAGAAAGAACCGGTCTCGTTGTCAAAGATGTTGACATTGACCATCCAGTCCAGCTTGGCCAGGGCGGCTCGGGTCTTGTTGGCATTGGCCCCCGAGGCAGCCGGGTTCTGGCCCCAGGCAAAAAACCCTTTGAACTGTCCCTTGTACATGTCGTCAAAGATGTCGAGCCATGAATAGGCCTTCCCGTCATCGATTTTGGGGAGCCAGTTGTACCCGAAATCATTCTCTTGGGTGGCCTTGTCCCCGAAAAATGACTTGAGGAGGCTGACCGAGTATTTCGAGTAGTTGCCCCACCAGTTGGCACTCAAGGGATCGCTGGTCTTGGGCGTGCTCTTTTCATTGTACTCGGCCAGTGTGGGCAGTGATGCGGCGGGGGCCTTGAGATATCCGGGGAGGATATGGAAGAGGATGGCCTGATCCGTAGATCCCTGGACATTGGACTCTCCCCTTAGGGCATTGACGCCGCCGCCGGCCACACCCATGTTCCCGAGCAGCAACTGGATCATGGACATGGTCCGAATGTTCTGGACGCCCACGGTATGCTGGGTCCAGCCCATGGCGTACATGATCGTCCCGGCCTTCCCCGGCTGACCCGTCGCGGAGTACATCTCGTACACGGTCTGAAGGTCCTCTTTAGGGGTCCCTGTAATGCTGGACACCGTGTCGAGGTCATAGCGGCTGTAGTGTTTCTTGAGCAACTGAAAGACGCAGCGGGGATCCTGCAGCGTGCGATCCATCTTGGGTATCCCCTTGTCGTCCTTGACATAGGCCCACGAACTCTTGTCGTACTTGTGCGTCTTGGCATCGTAACCTGAAAAGAGGCCGTCATTGAAGCCAAAACCATCCACCACGATAAAGGGCGCATTGGTGTACTCAGCCACATATTCGGTGAAATATTTGTTGCTCTCCAGGATGTACTTGATCATTCCGCCCAAGAACGCGATATCCGTTCCTGATCTCAATGCAGCGTAGAAGTCTGCCTTGGCGGATGTCTGGGTGAAACGGGGATCCACACTGATGAGCTTTCCGCCCCGCTTCATGGACTCGGTGATCCATTTAAAGGAGATGGGATGATTGGAGGCCGCATTGGACCCCATGACGAGAATGCAGTCGCTGTTTTTGAGGTCGATCCAGTGATTGGTCATTGCGCCGCGTCCGAACGACTCTGCCAGAGCCGCAACCGTGGCGCTGTGTCAGATGCGTGCCTGGTGCTCGATGTAGACCAGGCCGAGGGATCGCATGAGGGCCTGGATGAGCCAGCATTCCTCGTTGTCCAGGGCCGCGCTCCCCACATTGGCGATGGCGGTGGTGCGATTGACGACCTGTCCCTTGGCGTTTTTCAGTTCAAAATTCTTGTCCCGGGTATCCTTGATCCTCTTGGCAATGGTCGAGAGGGCCCAGTCCCATTCCACCTTTTTCCATTCGGTGCTGTTTGGGGCGCGGTAGAGGGGAGTTGTGAGCCGATCCTTGTTGTTGACCAACTGGCTCAGGGCCGCTCCCTTGGCGCACAGGGCCCCTTCGTTGATGGGATGGTCCGGATCTCCCTCGATGTTGATGACCTTTCCTTCCTTCCCGGTGCTGCAGATGAGGCCGCAACCCACCCCGCAATAACAACAGATGCTGGTGGTTTCCTTGGCAGAGCGAATTCTCAAGGTCTGGGCGTGCGATTGAAATGGCTTTAAATCGAGGCCCAACCCCAGAACCGCGGCGCCTGCGGCCGAAGCCCCTGTGATCTTAAAGAAATCACGACGCGTAACGTTCATGCCTCCTCCTTTCTTCTGTCAGGTTAAGGTTTCGGGTTAACTCAAAATCTCAAGGCCCGGAAGCAGACGTTCAGAGTGCGCCTGCATATGGGCCTGTCGGCAATACTGGAAATCGCGGCATGGCCCTTTCCGTTAACGCAAAAGTTATATTATGATCGGCATAAATGTTTAAGTGGCGAGAAAACGAATTCTGCAAACGATTAAATACCCAAAAAGATGATATTGTCAACAACTTTTTTGCTTAGAAATCAATAAGTTATATATATCAATCCTGATATAAGCCATTTTTAAGTTTGAACTCAATGTCATTAACTTAAGGAAGTTACCCAGGCATGGCGATTTCCTCCGTCATTCCGGCGAAAGCCGGAATCCAGTCCTGTTGCGGGATTTGTGCCGCTCTGGACCCCGGCCTCCGCCGGGGTGACGTCGAGGATGCATCGAATTATTCTTAAGTTAATGGCATTGAGTTTGAACTGACGAGTCTGGAGTGCCTAATCGCGCCTTGGCGTGATAAAGAAGGAGGGATTCCGATTTGGACTTTCAACTCCACACTCCACACTCTACACTTCTTCCTTGCACGCTCGTGACGATGTTGCGGGGTATCGTGTCGTATTTTGCCCCGGGCCGCGTCAGACAGGTTGAAGGGATCGGGCATTGATGGTAATAGGAGAGACGGTTCCCAAAACAACAGGGAGGGGAGAACATGAAAAACACAAACATTTTGCTTCTGTACACAGACCGGTACTACCTCGTCAAGCAGATCTATCCCTTCGGACTGGATCTGATCGCCGATTACCTGCGCCAACACGGATATCGTGTGACCCTTGAGTATTCCTTTCTCCCCGACCCTGATCCGGAGAGAAACCTGGTGAACATTCTGAAGAGGGATCGACCGGACGTGATAGGACTGGGCATACGCAACCTGGACACCTGTCTCTCGTGCGAACCCTACGGCGATTACGGCGGCGAGCATTTCAGGACCTTCTATTTCCTTCCCGAAATAAAGAAAATGGTGAATCTCATCAAAGTGCATTCCCCCGATGTCCCCATCATTGCAGGTGGAGGGGGATTCACCATCTCTCCGCAGGCGATTCTGGGCTACCTGGACATTGAATACGGGATAACAGGAGAGGGCGAAGAACCGTTCAGGGAGTTTGTCGAGGCCTTTCCGGACAGGGAGAAGATTCTGGGAATCAGCGGGCTCGCCTACAGGAGTGCTGGGGGATTCAGGGTCAATCCGAGGAAGGCCTATTCTTTTACGGAAGGCGCGTTTTCAAACGGGCGGG
>JAWOIH010000098.1:0-5190 GCA_046484725.1 Candidatus Desulfacyla sp.
TTCCACCATGTAGATGCTCCCACAGGTAACGATCCCTCAAAATGTTTCTTGACACCCTGAGAAGATCTCGTTAATATATGTGATATTTCTATTGTGTTTAAACATGCATGAAATATCACATTAGTCATACTGCTTATAAATTAAAGGAATTGTGTTCAAAGGTCAAACCCTTTGTGGCGAAAGGAGGTCGGCCATGTTAGAAACTCCCTTATGGTTTAAAATAGTGTTCGCTATCTGGCTCGTGGCCTTTATTTTCATAGAGACGGCGTGGGATTCGATTTGGGAATGGATAACACGAAAATTCAGATCTTTTGTCAAGGGCCTGCATACCCGGCATCGGATCGGGAAAAAAACGGCCTGACATTTTTGCCAACAAATTGATTTCTTTATGAGACAAACAGCTTCTCGCCCTCGGTATATCACCCGCCTCCTTCTCATAGGACTGGCATTCTGCCTGTTTATTTCCACAACCGTTGCAGGGGAAAACATCTATCCTGTGAACCCGTCCGAAACCGAGGCCATTGAAATGGCCACTGCCATGGAGGTTCCCGATATATCCGTGACGAGAGAATCCCCATGCACTGGGGAGAACCTTTTTCCTTACCCTCTGGCAAAAGAGACAACGAAAACCGGCAGCGACAATGCGCTTGAATTTAGAGATCGATATACGATCTGCTCGAAGACCGTTGATAAGGGGTGTTTGATTACAGGTCTGACCGAGACGAGGAAATAGATCCGGTTCTGTCCCTGGAACGGGTGCATCCTCGGTCAAAAAAGAATTTTAAGGGACATCTTTTGGGGGTATCGATTGGGGATCGCAAGTAATGCGATCCCCTTTTTTTTGCACCGATTTCTGGCGTTACAAGACTGATTGGACGAGTAAGAACTGGTTTTAGGAGGAATATCGAACATATGAACCCAACCCCGCACAGTAAAAAACACGTCGCAATGCTCTTATCGTTGATCTTAGCCATTTTTATAGGCGAAGTGCCCTCCTCGGGCGCCCAGGACCCTCGAACCCTCGAGACGCGAGACGTTCTGATCGTCACCGGGACGATCACGAATGCCCAAGGCAAGGGGGTCAAGGAGGCGGCCATCCGTTTTTTTATCGACGGAAAGGAGATGGAAGGGAATGAACTGTTATCGGAAAACCGGGGCACCTATAAGGCCGAATTTCTTATTCCGAAAGGGAGCCTTTCGAGCGTAAAGGTCGCTATGGATATTCAAAAGCCCTGTTACGAGGGCTCGGGTCCGATAGAACTGGGCAACATCATTCAGGAAAAGAGCGATGAAAAAGGCTCCGCCACCTATCTCGCCCACCAAAACATCGTGCTTAAAAGGACTATCGGCCCGGCCTTTTGGATCGCCACATCTGTCCTTATTCTGGTCTACGCTCTTATTGCCTTCGAGGTCTTGCACAGGACCCTGGCCGCCCTTCTGGGGGCCGCCATGCTTCTCCTGGTGAGCTATACCGCTGGGACGTACTACCCCGGGTATATGGTTCTCACCTTTGAGGATGCCATCCAGGCCATGGATATGAACGTCATCTTTCTGCTCATGGCCATGATGATGATCGTGGGGGTCTTAAGAAAGACCGGACTCTTTCAGTGGATGGCCTTTCGGTCCTATCAACTCGCCCGGGGCAGTGTCTTTGCGCTCTCCATGATCCTCATGGTCGTCACGGCCGTCACCTCGGCCTTCCTGGACAATGTGACCACCATGATCCTGATCATCCCGGTGACCATCAATATCGCCTCGGTGCTCAAGATCAACCCCCTGACCCTGCTCATGCCCGAGGTCTTCGCCTCCAATGTGGGCGGCACAGCCACGCTGATTGGGGACCCTCCCAATATCATGATCGGATCCTATGCCAAATTGACTTTCCTTGATTTTGTACAGAATCTGGCGGTTGTCTGCTTTATTTCACTGGCTGTGACCATGATCTATTTTATTTATTGGTACAAGAAGGACTATCTCAAGGCCCAGGTGGTAGACGTTAACAAGATGATTGGCGAACTGAAGGAGAAGTACCGCATCACCAATAAGACGCTCCTGTTCCAGTCAGCCCTCATGCTCGGCATCACCATCTTCCTCTTCATCATGCACGGCGCCCTGCATATGGAGCCCAGCATCGCGGCCATGGCAGGGGCGGCGATACTTCTGGCGATCAGCCGGGTGAATATCGTGGAGATATTGGAACATGAGATCGAATGGCCCACCCTCATATTTTTCATGATGCTCTTTGTCATCGTCGCCGGCGCCGAAGAGACAGGCCTGATACAGGTTATTGCCGACTGGGTGAACCATATGTCGAGGGGCTCCATCGTGGTAGCCATTGTGGCGACCCTCTGGGTATCGGCCCTCGCCTCTGCGATCATCGACAATATCCCCTTTACGGCTACCATGCTTCCCATTGTGGCCTACCTGAACGAGGTGGTGCCCGGGGCCGAAAGCGGGATTTTGTGGTGGGCCCTGGCCTTGGGCGCCTGCCTGGGCGGCAATGGGACCATGATCGGGGCCAGCGCCAATGTGGTCACGGTGGGCATTGCCGAAACCCAGGGCTACCGCATATCGTTCATGGGATACATGAAAATCGCGTTCCCTCCCATGATCATCACGATTGTGCTTTGCACCATCTGGCTGCTGGTGGTTATGAAGTAAGCATCCATTTTTAGATGTCCGTCGAAACCCCTCCTGCGGAACGATCCCAGGGGGGCGTGGTAAGAAGAAGGGAGATGCCATGAAGAAGGTAATTGGGTGTTTGATGCTGGTTTTTTTGTCCGTGGCGGGTCCGGTCATGGCCGGCGATTTTCTCGGTGTGCCCGTCCGTTCCGGGGGCCAACCCGTGCGGGAGGAAACGTCACTTCTGGAATTGCGCTATCACCTTCCTCAGGAAGAGATCATCCAATTTTACAGGGACGCCCTGAAGGACCAGGAGGATCTGGTGTACAAGGATCGTGGGGAGAGCCTGGAAATTGAGGATCATGGCAAACGGGCCTGGCACAAGATCGTGATCGAAACAACGGAGAAGGGGGAACTTGCCGTAACCATTACCAAGGATAGCTGGACCTGGATTATGGGAACCCTGGCCATCCGGTTTGTTGGGGTTTTCGTGGTCCTGCTGATTGTATATCTGGGTATGGGCGCATCCACGTGGATCATAACCCGTTCCATAAAGGCCATGGAGGCCAAGGGCGGAGGAAAGGCCTGAGCCAGGGCAGGCATGCCTTTAGAAGAGTCCTAAGGAACAGACCGATGCGTCTGGGGGCATGGGGCGGGAAAAGGAGACATACATCCATTGGACAGAGATGCGATTCTGAAAAGCCTTGAGGGCGTCCGCACCCGAATGGTCATCTGCGTGGCGATCATGGGGTTGGGGTTTGCTGGGGCCTACTCCTTTAGTGAAACCATCGTGAGATTCTTGATGCGGCCTATGACCCGCGTCTTGCCGGCCGGAGAAACGCCTGTCTATACATGGCTCCCGGAGGCCTTCTTCTGTCATCTCAAGGCAGCGCTCGGCGTGGGATTCTTGCTGGCCCTGCCTGCCGTTCTATATGCGATCTGGTCCTTTTTCGCGCCTCACCACGGCATAAAGGGAAAGTTGCCGTCTGTGCTGGTGGTCGGCCTGGCGACCCTTCTTTTTATTGCAGGCGCCTGCTTCTGCTATTTTCTTGTCATGCCGTTTGCCTTTAAATATCTGATCGGCCTTGCCCCTGAGTCGGTCCGTGCTCTGCCCAGGATGGGGGAATATTTCGGGCTGGCATGCTGGCTTTTGTTTGCCTTTGGCGCCATCTTCGAGCTTCCTTTGGTCGTTAGCATCCTGTCCCGCGCGGGAATCGTAACCCCCGCCTTTCTTCAAAAAAACAGGAAATATGCCTTCCTCATGAGCTTTGTCTTAGCGGCCCTTCTCACCCCGACCCCCGATGTGGTTAACCAGGTGCTGATGGCCGGCCCGCTGGTGATCCTGTATGAACTGGGAATCCTGGGTGCGCGCCTTTTGGGCTCGAAGCGGCCGTCTAACCGGGCCGGGGCATATAAAACCTCTGCTTGATAGGAATGAACAGGATTCTTTTTGCCAAGCCATTTGTTAATCCAGTTGAGCACGACTAAATAGTAGCCCGTTTACGGGCAAAACAAGGAGTAAGAAACCGATGGAACTGATACGACCCGGAATGAATATCGATTTTGTGGGAAAACGGAAATGGGCCTACACGTTCTCTTCCGTGCTGATCCTGGCAACCATCATTCTCTTTGCGTGGAGGGGCGGGCCGAACTATGGTGTGGATTTTGCCGGGGGAACGGTGATTCAATTCAAACTGGCCAAGAAACAGGCCGTCGCCGAAATGAGAGAAGCGCTTCGAAAGGCCCGTATCGAGGGAACTCACATCCAGGAATTCGAAGAGGGGGGCGAGGCCGAATACCTCATACGCATCGGGAAAGGGAGCGACGTGGCCGGAGTTGGAGAAAGAGTGCAGGACGCGCTCGATACCGTTTTTGGACAAGGGGCAGTTGAAATCAGACGTGTCGAAAGCGTCGGTCCACAGGTGAGCGAAGACCTCAGGGAGAAGGCGCTTTTCGCCATCTTCTATTCCATTCTTTTCATGGCGGTTTACATATCCGGCCGTTTTGAAATGAAATGGACGATGAGCGTGATCATGGCGTTGTCCCTCTGCGCCGTCACCTATGCAGCGCTTCGGCTTGGGGTGAGCGTTAGCTGGCTTATTATCATTGCGTTGCTTGTCACCTTGATACTGTGCTGGCTGTTGAATCTGAAATATGCCCTCGGGGCCATCATTGCCCTCATCCACGATGTGGCCGTCACACTGGGGGCGTTCGCCCTGACCGATCGGGAGTTCTCCCTCACGACCATCGCCGCGCTCCTCACCATCGTAGGGTATTCTCTCAATGACACGATCATCATATACGACAGAATCAGGGAGAATCTCCGGCGCACTCGAAGGCAGAATCTGGCTAAACTGATCAATGACAGCGTGAATCAAACCCTGAGCAGAACCCTGATTACCTCTGGCACGACCCTGATGGTCGTGATAGCGTTATTTATTTTTGGCGGCAACGTGATCCATGATTTCGCTTTTGCCCTGATGGTGGGATTCGTGGTGGGGACCTACTCGACGGTGTATGTGGCCAGCCCCATTCTGCTGCTCTTTGAGAAGAAGAAGCAGATGACTG
>JAWOIH010000211.1:0-4478 GCA_046484725.1 Candidatus Desulfacyla sp.
CGGATTCGATGAGGTCGAATATTTGAATGCCGTGGCTGATGTCCCCATTGTAAAGGAGAAACATCTCCCTGCCGTGCTCAATTTTCTTACGACATTTGCTGAGATGGTAGCCTCTGTCGGCATGGAGCGGTTCAGGCATATGGAGGCGACAGAGGCCCTGCGGGGGAGCGCGGCCATACTGCGGACCATCATCGAACACAGCAATGAGGTCTTCTATGTCCATGATACAAAATATACCATGATGTATGTGAGTCAGACCTCGAAGGATATCCTCGGGTATTCCCCGGAAGAAATGATCGAGAAATGGATCCAATTGATAAAGGACAACCCAGACAACAAAAAAATCAGCGAGATTGTCCGAAAGGCGATCGCAACAGGCGAAAGGCAGCCCCCGTATCTCTTGAGAATGAAGAAGAAGGACGGCACGCCCATATTGCTCGAGATTGATGAATCCCCGGTTAAGGATGCCGCCGGAAAGGTCGCGGCCATTTCAGGCGCCGCCCGGGATGTAACCGAACAAAAAATGATCGAGCAGAGATTGCTGAAATCGGAAAAGGGGGTTCGCGACCTGTTCGATTCCATCTCCGATCTCATTTACACCCAGGACCTGAACGGCCGTTTCATCTCTGCCAACCAGGCCTTGAGCACCCTTTTTGGTTATGAACGAGATGAGGTGGTGGGAAGGCTTACGACGGATTTTATGAAGCCGGAGATGAAAGCCTTTTTTGAAAGCGACTACCTGGAAAAGATCAAGACAGAGGGGTATCAGGAGGGAATCACCAGCTATTTTACGAAACACGGAGAAGAACTTTTTGTTGAGTACCGAAGTTCCCTGGTCAAACCTGAAGACGGAGAACCTTATATCAGTGGGTCAGGGAGAGACGTAACAGAGCGTATCCTCTCCAGGAGAGAAATCAAACGGCTCCAGAATCAAATACACCAGGCTCAAAAGATGGAGGCACTGGGGCTCATGGCAGGCGGCGTCGCCCACGACCTGAACAACATCCTGTCAGGGATCGTCAGCTATCCCGAACTGCTCCTCATGGATCTGCCTCAAGACAGCCCGCTCAGGAGGCCCATAGAGACCATCAAAGAGTCGGGGATGAGGGCTGCGGACGTGGTGGCGGACCTCCTGACCATCGCCAGGGGGGTGGCCACCGGGAAGGAAGTCCTGGACCTCAACGCCATTGTCAATACCTATCTGAGATCTCTTGAATATCAGCGACTGGAAAAAACCCATGCATTTGTCGATTTCAAGGTCGATCTGGCCCCCGACCTCTTGAATGTGAGCGGTTCTTCCACGCACATCCAGAAGAGTCTGATGAATCTCGTCATCAATGCCTGCGAGGCTATCAAAGGGAGCGGGACGGTTGCCATATCCACCGCAAACCGGTATCTGGACGAGCCTTTTAAAGGATATGAAGACGTGCGCAGGGGCGAGTATGTGGTCCTCACCGTATCCGACAACGGGTCCGGGATATCGCCTCCGGACCTCAATCGGATCTTCGAGCCCTTTTACACCAAGAAGGTCATGGGCCGGAGCGGTACAGGTCTGGGCCTGGCGGTTGTGTGGAATACGGTTCAGGATCACGCCGGATATATAAACGTAACGAGCAACGACAGAGGAACGGCATTTGAACTCTACTTCCCGGTGACCAGGGAAAAACCGGCCTCTCAGGGAAAGGAAGTATCTCTAAAGGATTATATCGGTCAAGGACAGAAGATCCTGGTGGTTGACGACGAAGAGAGACAGAGAGAGGTCGCATGCGGCATTTTGAATAAGCTGGGCTACCGGACTGAGGCGGTCGCAGGCGGTGAGGAGGCCGTTGCCTACGTGAAACAACATCCTGTAGACCTGATCGTCCTCGACATGGTGATGCCCAGAGGAATGAGCGGCAGGGAGACATACGAGCAAATTATCAAGATCCGTCCCGGCCAGAAAGCAATCATAGCGAGTGGGTATGCCAAGACCGAAGAGGTGGAAGCTGCCCAGAAACTGGGGGCAGGCCGATATATAAAAAAGCCCTATACCTTGGAAAAAATCGGGGTAGCCGTCAAAAATGAATTACAAAAGCAGGCACAGGGTATGCCGCAGACAGTTTTGGAAGACTGAGGCTGGGAATGGAGCGTTTCACGGAAAAGTTTACCATCAGGGTCACGGATAGCGGCGTACGCATGACGGATCAGGAGGGGAACTGCCTCAACTTCACCGCGGGCGAGGCCCTCATGCTGCTGGATATCCTCAGAAATGAAGAAGCCGAATTGAATGATATGGCTGAAAAGGCCTCACCCCTCCCTGTAAACATCCGTGTCTGATTCGGGAGGAGGGACATGAAAGGCAGAACGACCGGCTGTATCCGGGTAATCCTCATCCTCGCGTCTGTTTTCACGACCTGGCTGTTTCCTTCGCGGACCCTGTCGGCAGCGACCGCAGAGACCCAGGCCGGCCTCCCCTATGTTGTGGCCATCCATGGCGCGCCCACGGAACCTCCCGATGTGGGTAGACTCCTTGGCGAGGTCTCCCAGACCGTTCAGAAAAGATATGACGCTCCGCCTTCCATGGCCCTGCTGAAACGACGGGCCGAGGGGGACCTTCAGGAGATGCAGAAGGTCTTGCGATCCTTCGGCTTTTTCCGTGGAAACGTGATCCTGGAAATCATACCTGCCGAATCCGGATATGTGCTGGATCCCAATAACGTCCAGGGAGGACCCGATTCCATCCAGACCCCGCCAAAACCCGTGACCGTTCAATTCCACGTCGATCCGGGTCCTCGCTTTACATTCCGGCAGCCGTCCATTGCCCTGGCCAACGATGTCCCCCCAGGCGCCCTTCTGCCGCCGGGCCCGACAGAGGCCGGGATTTTGGATAATGAGCCCTATGCCGCCGGGAAAGTGGTGGAAGCGGGAAACTTCATCCTCAACTACTATAAGACCAACGGCTATCCCTTCCCCGAAATCGCGCACCGCGAGGTGGTGGCCGATTTTGCCGCAAACAGGGTGGAGGTCCGGTTCCAGGTGGCCCCGGGTCCCTATGCCCTGTTCGGGGATACCCTCCTCACTGGCCTTGAGCGGCTGAACCCCGAATACGTCCGGAAGCTGATCCCCTGGAAGACCGGCGAACCCTACGACAGCCGTCTTATCGATAAGGCCCGCAGGACCCTTTTTGACACCAATCTCTTCGGCATGGTTGAGTTCGACAACCCGGAGGAGGTAAAGGATGGGGGCCGCCTGCCCATCACGGTCCGGTTCAAGGAGCGTGCCCGGCGCACCATCCGCCTGGGCCTTGAATACACCACCGACTACGGACCGGGGATCAGCGGGACCTGGACCCACCGGAACCTCTTCGGGATGGCCGAAAAACTCACGACAGGTGCCATTTTCAACAGCAGGATCCGCACCGCCTTTGCTCAATTCGACAAGCCCATGTTTCTGGCGAGGGACAACACCTTTATCGCTCAAAGCGCCTTCAACGACGAAACCACCGATGCCTACGACGCCAGGTCGGTGGATGCCTCCACGATCCTGAAGCGGCAATTCACTCAAGACTTTTCCGCGGGCGGGGGCGTGGGTTTCCGCTACGGCCGGGTCAGACAGAAAAACAACGATCAATGGAGCACCTACCAGCTAGTCTATCTGCCCCTCACCGGAACCTATGATACGAGGGAAGACCTCCTCAACCCCACCCAGGGCTACCAACTCTCCCTGATCATGGCCCCGTATCAGGATGTGGAGAACCGAGACACCCGCTTTTTCCGCTATCTGATGTCCGGGAGCACTTACTATAATTTCAATTCCGGGGACAAAGTGGTGGTTGCGCTCCGCGCGGCCTTCGGCCAGGTCTTCGGCATCAGCCATGATCAGATGCCGGCCGACCTCCGCTTCTATGCAGGGGGGGGCGGTTCCGTCAGGGGGTATGCCTACCAGCTCGCCGGTCCGGTGCAGGGGAAGACTCCCCTGGGCGGCCTGTCTGCCCTGACCTTCTCCCTGGAACTGCGCTTTAAAATCAGCGATTCCATCGGGCTCGTCCCCTTTTTAGACGGCGGCACGGCCTTCCTGGACAGGATTCCCGATTTCGGCAATCAGGACATGTTTTACGGGGCAGGGTTGGGCCTCAGATATTATACGGCCATCGGCCCGATCCGTCTGGATGTGGCCGTGCCCATCAACAAACGCGAGGGCGTTGACGACAGCTTCCAGTTTTACGTGAGTATCGGTCAATCGTTTTAATCATCAGACCCGTAACTCGGGGTAACCGTAGCGATTTTCAGATCTCCCTTGACCAAAAGCCTGACGTCTGTAAAATGAATAATCTAACGCGGATACCCGCAACCAATCCCGCGGGACTCACACAAAGACACAAAGCACACAAAGGATTTTTTTGTAAAGAAACGGGAACATGCCCTTTTCTCTGTGTTCTTTGTGGCTCCGTGTGAGTCTATAAAATAAGGCGTACTGAGATACAAACAGATTTTCTTGTT
>JAWOIH010000293.1:0-5706 GCA_046484725.1 Candidatus Desulfacyla sp.
GAAAATCCGTGGGTCAGCAAGAGCGCACTGAGGTGTCTGCATGCCTCAGATCCTGAAAGAGGCGTCAAGCCAACCGACCTAACCGATGAAATCGATCCGGTTCTACGGATGCTCCATCTCAAAAAAGTCGGCATCTTCCAGGGACTCTCCGTGGGTGAACTTGCCGCTATCGGGATCATGTGCAAGGTGGTATCATACGGAGCAGAGGAGGTCGTGATCCGTGAGGGCGAAGCAGGGGATACCCTGTATCTCATTTTTGAGGGAGACGTCTCCGTGATCAAGGGGGAAGGTCTGGAAAAGTTCAGCCAGATTGCTGTCATGACCGCCGGGGACTACTTTGGGGAGATGGCGTTAATCGATGACGCGCCCCGGTCGGCAACGGTAAAAACCAAGACCAAGGCCCGTTTCATGATCCTGACCAAACGCGACTTTGGCCGCATCGCACGCGAACACCCCCCCATCGGCCTCAACATCTGCAAGGCGCTGAGCCGAAGGATACGAGACCTGCACGGAAAGCTTGGGCAACCGGAAAAAGTGTCCGGCGAAGGTCAACGGTCGCCCTGAGGTTAGCAAGGGATGCCGTAGTTCGCAAGATGCCGGGGTGCGGAACAGGGGGAACAGCCTTTGTTCACTTTTCAATTCTTCATTCTCAATGACCGGTGACTTATGACAGAATGGTATGCTACGTTGCGATTTCGCATCATTCTCATTGTCGTTATTTCGGTGCTTCCGGCCCTGGGCCTTGTGCTGTACGGCGGTCTGGAGCAACGGCGGCTCGCAGGCCTCGAAGCCCGGCAGGAGGCCCTCCAGCTCGCCCGGCAGGCCTCCCTGAATCAGAAAAATCTAATCACCGAAACGCGCCACCTGCTGAGCATGATCGCCGAACGGCAGGCGGTGCGCAACGGCCAGTGGGAGGAATGCTCGGCATTCATGGCCTCACTGCTCTCAGAGTTCAGCCACTATCTCAACTTCGGGGTGATCGACCTGGAGGGGAACCTGCGGTGCAGCGCCCTGCCGTATTCGGGGACGGTCTCTGCAATGGATCGTACCTATTTTCAGAGGGTATTGCAGACCGGGGACTTTGCCGTGGGGGATTTTCAGACCGGTCGCGTGAGCGGGAGGGCCTCCGTGAATCTGGCCTGTCCGGTACAAGACGAGCAGGGCCGCACGGCCGGGGTCGTCTTTGCCTCCCTGGAGCTGGGCTGGCTTAACAGGCTTGCGTCCGAGGTCCAACTCCCCAGAGGCTCGACCCTCACCCTGGTGGGCGGCGACAATGTAATCCTTGCACGCCACCCGGAGCCCGAACGATGGGTAGGAAAGAGCGCCCCTGAAATCGTTGATATCCTCTTGATCCTAACAACGGGAAACGGGGTGGGCGAGGCCGTCGGGGTAGACGGCGTGCATAAGCTGTATGCCGTCATACAGGCGACCGATGCGCCTCAGCCGGCCATCATTTATGCCGGCATTCCGACCCATGAGATCTATGCCGGGGCCAACCAGATTCTGGCGCGCAATCTCATTGCCCTTGTTGTTGCGGCTTTGCTGGCCCTGGCCATCGCCCTGGTTTTCAGCCACCTGTTCATTACCCGCAAAATGAATGTCCTGGTGGATTTGGCGCGGCAATTGACCGAGGGGAATCTAGGCGCGAGGACCCCTTTCAGCGGTGAAAATGGAGAGATCGGCCGACTTGCCAGGGCCTTTGATGCCATGGCCGAGGGGCTCCAGGGTCGGGAACAGGAACGCGATGAGATGGAAATGGAACTGAGGCGATCCGAGGCCAAGTTCCGCACCCTGGTGGAACAGCTCCCGGCTGTTGCCTACACAGCGGCCCTCGACGAGACGAGTACCACCCTCTATGTCAGTCCTCAGATTGAAAAATTCCTTGGTGTTACGCCGGAAGCGTACCAGGCCGATCCGGATATCTGGAGAAAGAGTGTCCATCCGGAGGATCAGGACCGGGTCATGGCCGAGGTGCTGCGCTGCCAGGCCGACAAGGCGCCCTTGAGGTGCGAATACCGGATGATCGCCCGAGACGATCGGGTGGTCTGGTTTTACGACAGGGCCGAGCTGGTCCATGATGAGACCGGCAGGCCTCTGTTTTTGCAGGGACTCATGCTGGACGTGACCGAAAGCAAGAAGGCGGCCGAGGCCCTGCGAAGGGCCCATGACGAACTGGAGAAACGGGTGGCGGAACGGACCGCCGAACTGGCTGACCGGAACCTGGCGCTTTCTGCCGAGATCGCGGAGCGGGAACGGGCCCAGGAGGCCCTCCAGAAGGCCCTCGAGAAACTCAAGTTCTTTGCCTATTCGGTGATGCACGACCTCAAGAGCCCGGCGACGGCCATTCACGGCCTGACCAGACGGCTTCAGAACCAGTACGGGAACGCCATGGATGAACGAAGCACCCGGTGCTGTGAGCAGATCCTGAAGGCCTCCGAGCACGTAACAGCCCTGGTGGAACAGATTAATGCCTACCTCACGGCCAAGGAAACCCCTTTACTGATCGAGCCGGTGAGGGTGAATGAGGTGCTGAAAGCGGTATATGCCGAATTCTCGCCCAGACTGAACCTGCGGCACATCGAGTGGCGCGCCCCGGAAGAGACTGTGGCGATCCGGGCGGACAGGATGGCCCTGGTCCGGGTCTTCAGGAATGTCGTGGATAATGCCCTCAAGTACGGGGGGGAGCCGTTGACCTGGATCGGCATTGACTATGAATCCTCCGAGGCCTTTCACATCTTTTCCATTCGGGACAACGGCCTGGGCGTGAAGGAGGCGGACGAGGGGAAGCTTTTCGAGGTGTTTCATAGAGGCGAGACCTCCAGGGGGATTGAAGGCTCCGGACTGGGACTAGCCATTGTGCGGGAGATCTTGGAGCGGCACGGCGGCCGGATCTGGATAGAGGCCGCTGCCGGCGGCGCCTGTTTCCGGTTTTCCCTGCCGAAGACCTCGACAATTGAGGATTGAATTCCCCCAAATGTGGAGCACGGAAAGCGGGAAGGGAGGGAAGAAGGGCCATAGAATGGTTAGGTGTGGTGGGGTAATCTGCCGATAAGCGTAAGAGACATTCACTTTTCTACCTCATAGAGGTCGCCATAGAGCTTTTTTCTGCATTCCGGACAGATGCCGTGGCTGAACTGGGCATCTGTACGCTCATGGATGTAGGCTTCCACCTGACGCCACTCCCCCTTCTCGTCCCTGATCCGCTTACAGTTGGCGCAGATGGGAATGAATCCGCTGAGCGCCCGGGTCAGGGCTTGCTCGAGCCGCTTCTGCATCATTTTCTGTTCTTCTTCGGCTTTTCTCAGGTCGCTGATGTCGGATATGGAGACCACGCTTTTGCTTGTTCCCGGTATGACAGCGACAGTCAGGACCACCTCTCGAACAAGGCCGTTTTTGTCAATGAACCGGGCCTCATAACAATCAGGGACCGCATTCGGGACAATTCCCCGAACGTGGTGATACTCCAGCATCTTATCGAGGTCCTCTTTCGAAAAAAAGTCTGTCCATTGTTTTTTGCCCTCGATTTCGGCCTTGTCATACCCGGACAGCTTTTCGAACTGCCGGTTTACCAGAAATATGGAGGTGTCGGCCTCATTAATCATGGTGGCCGTTCCCGTGGTTTCAAATATGGTCTGATACAGGTTTTTGGAGATCTCAACCCTCCTTTCCGCCCTCTCGACCTTCTCAGACAATAAGGCGACCACCACACCCACGACTATAAATGTGACGGACCTCAGGGCATCCAGAAGAATCGGTACGTCCTCCCTGAACAGGGTGTGGCTTATGAGCAGCAGCACTGCCAGGAAAAGGGCGACGAGCAGGCCCTTTCTCTTCCACCAGAGGGCGGATAGGAAGATAGGGATATAGAAGAAATGTGTGAAAACAAATCCGGTCCCGAGCAGGTAGTGAGAAAAGTATGTCAGGACGCAGGCCGCCATCAGCAGAACGGCCATGATGGCTGCCCTGTAATGGTGGCGCTTCAGTTCCGTGTTTGTCGCCATGATTTGGACCCTTTTTCAAATTCACCCGGTCCTTGCGTGAACGTTTTTCGAATGTTGACTTGTTTCCGGGTTCGGAGGCCCAAGCGCCCTTCTCACCGTCTCCGCCAAATGCCTCATCTCCATTGGCTTCATCAAAAAGGCGGTTATCCCCATATGCTCTGCCTTTCCCTTTGATATCCGTTCGCTGTGGCCCGTGCAGATGATAATGGGGATGTCAGGACGGACGGTCATCATTTCCCGGGCGAGGATATCGCCCGGCATGTGGGGCATGGTGGTGTCGGTGATCACCAGATCGAACCGATTCGGGTCCTTCCTGAACAGGGCCAGGGCCTCGATGCTGCTCGTCATGCAAACTACCTCGTAACCTAACCGTTGCAGCATCTCCTTTCCCATCCTGGCAAGGGCCGCATCATCGTCAATAAACAGTACCCGCTCATGGCCTCTGGACATCGGGGTCTCTCCTTCGGGCACTGGTCGCTGTTCCTCCGTCTGGATGGTCACTGGGATATACACATTAAATTTAGAACCTTTCCCTGCCTCGCTCTCGACCGTTATGGCGCCCCCGTGCTGTGAGACAATCCCATGGACCACGGGAAGCTTTCGGACTTTGTCACATCATACCACTTTCTTGATTTGTGCGCCGGAAAACTTTTTATCCTGACAGGAGATTATAGGATTGTCCCCATTTCTTTACGCATTCATTTCCTGTTCGGATTGTGTCTTGCCGGTTTTCCCTCTATCCTTTCGATCGGATCGTTTACATAGACTTTTCCCAATCCAATGGCAGAAGTAACAACGCCCCCTTTTCTATCTTCCCTGATTCCATCCGAATACCCAAGATCTACCGGAATCTTGCCCCTTCCACCCTGCGCATCCACCACATAGGCAGGCCGAAGGAAACCTGTGGTGGCGCCGCAGAGGTCTCTGCAGATTTCTTTTCCTTTGTAAATCTCCGTTCTGAAATGACCTGTTCCTTCAACAAGATCAGCGTAATAGAGATAGTACGGTCGTACGCCCATTTTACCGAGGCCGTGTACCAGGTCTCTCATAACATGCGTATCATCGTTGACTCCCTTGAGCAACACGCTTTGGTTGGCCATTGGAATGCCCAGGTCCCGCAAGATCTTAACGGCTTGATAACTCTGGTCGGTTATCTCATTAGGATGATTGAAATGGGTGTTTATAAAGAGCTGCGGATCGTTGAGCGAATGGGGAGTATGTCTTTTCAGCATATCAATGAATTCCTTGTCTTCAATGATCTTTTGCGGCCACACGCACGGAACTCTCGTGCCGATTCTGAATAGATCAAGATGCTTGATTTCCCGCAGCTTTCCGATGATTTCATCAAGCCGCCTGGTGGAGATCAGCAATGGATCCCCTCCGGAGATCAATACATCTCGAATCTCCTCGTGAGAGGCGATGTAGGCGATTCCTCTGTTTATTTCCTCTAATGACGGATTTTTTCGATCATCGCCGACTTTTCGTTTTCTGGTGCAAAATCTGCAATACATTGAACATTCGTTCGAAACAAACAACAGGACCCTGTCAGGATATCTGTGGATAATCGTTCTTGGACCACCCAAATATGATCCAGAAAAATCCTGCGTTAAGACCTGGATCTGTATGATCGCCAGAAGCAGATCAATCGACCGGCTGAGAAAGATCTGGAGCTCGTCTGGCAGCACGTTAAGCCTGGATGATGAGA
>JAWOIH010000323.1:0-28267 GCA_046484725.1 Candidatus Desulfacyla sp.
GATTTTCTGGTGAGCAAGGTCCCGGTGGCGGGATATCTACTGACCGGGGACCAAAAATCCCTTTACGTGGAGTACTTTAAGGTCCAAGGGCCGTTTTCCGATCCGGACGTGCGGTATATCCCCTTGAAAAGCCTGGGGAACGGGACATTCGGCGTTCTGACGCGCCTCCTCCTGACCCCGAAACGGATATACGAGAGTATTTCAGACGCGGCGCGCGACTTCGAGGGGGACGGCTACCCTCTGCCCGATGAACACCTCGACCCCAAAAACGATATGGGAGGGTGAGAGAGATTGAAAATTGAGGGACCCGGGAATTGAGGAATTGGGGGATGGTATGTGGCTTTTTTGACTATCCTCGCCCCTCTTCTTCCCCTGTCTCCCCTTCCAGGAGATCGCGAATGCCCGGTCTGAGGTAGATCCGGCTCAGATCAAGGCGCCTCAAGGCCTTTACAAGAGTCCCGACCTGGTCCCCGGGCGGCGCCTTTCTATTGACAATAATGACCTGTTTGCCCCTGATCCGGCACAGGCCCCCCGGGGAAAGGGCCGTTTCGCCCTCCATCGGCTCATAACGGATCTCAACACCGAGATGATCGGCTACAGCCTCAAGATGACCCAGAATTGTCCTGGCATCCAACCTGACTCCTCTGCTGCCCGACGCCTAACGCAACCGTTTAATATCCTCCACCAGTTTACGAACCGCGTCGGCAGAACGGTCGAGGGCCTCTTTTTCGGCATCGGTCAGCGTGATTTCAATGATCTTTTCCACACCCTTTTCACCCAATTTGACGGGGACGCCGATAAAAAGGTCATGAATGCCATACTCCCCGTTCAAACAGGCCGCGCAGGGAAGGATCTTCTTCTTGTCCTTGAGGATCGCCTCGGCCATCTCAACGGCCGCAGAGGAAGGGGCATAGTAGGCGCTCCCGGTCTTGAGAAGCCCCACAATCTCGGCGCCGCCGTTACGGGTCCGCTCCACCATGGCATCGATCCGCTCCCGGGACAGGAGTTCGGTGATGGGGATGCCGGCCACGGTGGAGTACCTGGGAAGGGGGACCATGGTATCGCCATGCCCCCCCAATACAAAGGCGTGCGTGTTCTCGACCGAGACATTCAGTTCCATGGCGATAAAGGAGCGAAAGCGGGCCGAATCGAGGACCCCGGCCATCCCGATGACGCGATTCTTGGGGAACCCGCTCACATCATAGGCTACGTGGCACATGGCGTCCAGGGGATTGCTCACGATAATCAAGACCGCATTGGGCGCGACTGCCGCCACTTCCTTTGTGACAGAGGCCATGATCCCCATGTTCGTGGAGAGGAGGTCATCCCGGCTCATGCCGGGTTTCCTGGGTATGCCTGCGGTGATAATAACGATATCCGAGTCCCTGGCCGCGTCATAATCGCCGCTGACCCCGACGATCCTGGCATCATGCTTCTCAATGGGCGCCGCCTCGGTCAGATCGAGGGCCTTGCCTGCCGGAACCCCTTCCAGTACGTCGATCAGCGTCACATCGGCCAGTTCTTTTTCCGCCAGGCGCATGGCAGCGGTGGCGCCCACATTCCCTGCGCCTATGACGGTTGCTTTCTTTCTCATCTCCATCCTCCTTTTTTGCGCGGTTGACGTGCGGGTGATTTTTTTCTGGATTCTGAATGGGGAGGATTATAAAAGAGATCATTCAGCGGGTCAAGCAAATGGAGGCGTCGGATTTGCCAATGGTTTATGAAACAGTGGACAGGATACGATCTCTGATCACTCAAGCGGCCGACTTGCAGCGACCCTATGCGGAGCAGGTCTGTTCCGCATGTAAGGCCCCCTGCTGTGCCAGGGTCCACTATCTCTTCGGCGAGAAGGACATCCTGTATCTGAGGTTGTCAGGACGCCAACAGACCTGGCGAAGGGAAGGGTTTATGAAAAAAGGGTGCTGGTTCCTGGGGCCGACAGGCTGTTCCCTTGACGTCCATTCAAGGCCGTTTATCTGCCACAGCTACATATGCCCTGATCTGGAAGCGGCCATCGGCCGAAGCGGCCCGGAAGCGATGGCTCAACTCAGGGAAATGTTCAGGGTCATCGGCATGTTGCGGGGCCGGATGTGGGCCGAATACCTGGATGAATTGTGAAGCGGAAAGAGGCGTTCCATCCGATTGGAACAGGATGTCCTTATTGATGGGAAAAAATATTTATCCTTGACCAAGCCGCAACGGATCATGTATTTCCAGTTTGTTCAAGATCGAGGAGTGTGGCGTGTGGAGTTTAATGTTCAAATCGAGGGTTTCTTTTCGATCCTGTGGCATTCCCGACTCGTCACTCGTGACTCCCAACGGGTAACTCTATGAGAATACTGATCTGCGGTGGAAAGGGTCAACTGGGAACGGATTGCCATACCATCCTCGGCCGGAAGCATCAGGTGAGGGCTGTGGGCCTGGATGAACTGGACATTTCCGATCCTTCCCAGGCAGCGCATGAGGTAGCCGCCTTTGGGCCGGATGTGGTGGTAAACTGCGCCGCATACACGGCGGTCGATGCCTGCGAGACCCGGCATGACCTGGCATGGAAGGTGAACGCGGAGGGACCCGGAAATCTGGCCATGGCCGCTGAGAAAATCAATGCCCGGTTGATTCATATCTCAACAGATTATGTGTTTGACGGGAGAAAGACGCCGCCGGAGCCTTACGTGGAAACCGATGAAACCCGCCCGTCATCCTATTACGGAAAGACCAAGTTAGCCGGAGAGGCGGCTGTGAAAGAGGCCACAAACAACTATATGATCGTACGCACCGCATGGCTGTACGGCATGGGGGGCGGCAATTTTCTCAAGACCATGCTCAGACTGGCCCTGAAGGACCCGAACCGGGGAATAAAGGTGGTCAACGATCAATTTGGGTCCCCGACCTGGAGCTATCGTCTCGCCCTCCAGATTGAGAAACTGATCGAAGCAAGGGGGCAGGGCATCTATCACGCGACCTCGGAAGGGTATGGCACCTGGTATCAGCTGGCCGTCGAATTCCTTGACAGGATGGGGGCGCCCCATTGCGTGCTCCCCTGCGCCACCTCTGAATATCCCACTCCGGCCCAAAGACCCATGAACTCCATCCTGGAGAACCGGCGACTCAAGGAATCGGGCATCAACCTGATGCAGGACTGGAGGCTGGATGTGGCGGCATTTGCCGCTGCATTCAAGGACCGTCTGATTGCCGAAACAAACGAGGGCGGCGTATGAAACAACTGCTGGTGACAGGGGGATGCGGGTTTATCGGCACCAATTTTATCCGGTATCTCATGGAAGAATCTGACTTTGACGGCCGTGTGGTGAACGTGGATGCCCTCACCTATGCGGGCAATCCGGAAAACCTGACCGGGATAGAGGGGCGTTTTCCTGAGCAATATGTTTTTGTCAAGGCCGACATCTGCGACAGGGAGGCGATGGCCCGCGTCTTTGACGACTACGGGATAGACGCCATCTGTCACTTTGCGGCCGAATCCCATGTGGACCGGTCCATCGTTGGGCCCGATGCATTCATCCAGACCAATATTGTCGGCACGTTCAACCTCCTGGAACTGGCGAGGAAGCATCAGGAGCGGCTGGTCCTCTTTCACCACATCAGCACCGATGAGGTATTCGGGAGCCTGGGAAAGGACGGTTATTTCACGGAGGAGACGCCCTACAGACCCAACAGTCCCTATTCCGCCTCAAAGGCATCTTCCGATCATCTGGTGAGGGCCTATCATCAAACCTATGGTCTCCCCGTCACCATCTCCAACTGCTCCAACAATTACGGGCCCTACCAGTTTCCCGAAAAGCTCATCCCCCTCATGATCCTCAATGCCCTGGAGGGGAAACCCCTCCCGGTGTACGGGGACGGTCTCAATGTCAGGGACTGGCTCTATGTGAGGGACCACTGCACCGCCATCTGGCGCATCATGAAGCATGGGGAGAGGGGCGAGACCTACACCGTGGGCGGCAATACGGAAATGGAGAATATCCGCATCGTGGAGATGATCTGCGACATCATGGACGGGCTCGTTCCGGCCGGAAAGAGAGGCTCCCGGAGAGAGCTTATCACCTTTGTCAAGGACCGGCCCGGGCATGACCGCCGGTATGCCATCGATTGCACCCGGTTGAAGAGGGCCTTGAGTTGGGCGCCGGAGGAGTCGTTTGAAACCGGGATACAAAAGACGATCCACTGGTATCTTGAAAATGAAGAATGGGTCAACCGGGTGCGAAGCGGCGAATACCAATCGTGGATCAGCGCCCAATATGGGAAGTGACAGGATGCCGGATACTGGATGCCGGATGCCGGCTCATGGCTGATGGCTCATTGCTGAGAAGCGCGTGTCCATCTCAACAGCTCAAACACCTTGCGCCTGACGCCTTGAGCCTGACGCCTCACTTCAAAACCCTGTAGGGAGAAACAGGAACAGATGAAAGGAATCATTCTGGCGGGTGGGTCGGGAACCCGGCTCTATCCGATCACCCGTGTGGTGAGCAAACAGTTGATGCCGGTGTATGACAAGCCGATGATCTACTACCCCCTCTCCGCCCTCATGCTGGCGGGGATCCGGGAGATCCTCATCATTTCCACCCCTGAGGACCTTCCCAGATTCAGGCAACTGCTGAATGACGGGGCCCAGCTCGGCCTTTCCCTGTCTTATGCGGAACAACCGCGACCGGAAGGGCTGGCCCAGGCCTTTATCATTGGAAAGGAGTTCATCGGTCGGGATACGGTTGCCCTGGTTCTGGGAGACAACATATTCCATGGTCGGGGGCTTTCGCAGGTGCTTGAGAGATGCGCCAACCTCGAACGGGGAGGCATCATCTTCGGGTATCTGGTAGGAGATCCCGAGAGATACGGGGTGGTGACGTTTGACCCGAACGGCAGGGTTACCGGTATCGAGGAAAAGCCTGCAAAACCCAGATCAAGGTATGCCGTGCCGGGGCTCTACTTTTATGACAACGACGTGGTCGCCATTGCCGAGAATCTCAGGCCGTCGGACCGGGGCGAGCTCGAAATTACCGACATCAACCTGGAATACATGCGCCGCGGCCAGCTACGGGTAGAGCTTCTGGGCAGGGGCTTTGCCTGGCTCGATACCGGCACTCATAAGTCGCTGCAGCAGGCGAGCAGTTTCGTGGAAGCCATACAGGAACGGCAGGGCCTCAAGATTGCCTGTATTGAGGAAATCGCCTTTCGAAAGGGGTATATTGATCGCGGGCAGATTCAGATACTCGCAGAAGAGATGCTCAAGAACGAGTATGGTCAGTACCTGATGGAAATGATCTCGGAAAAGGGGGACGGCAACCGTGACTTTGAAATTTAGCGAGCAATCGCTGCCGGGGGTCCTCCTGATCGAGCCGACGGTCTTTGGAGATGACAGGGGGTTCTTCATGGAGACCTACCACATGGGCAAATACCAAAAGGCCGGTCTCGATCGGCCCTTTGTCCAGGACAACCTCTCCCATTCCCGGCAATTCACCCTTCGCGGGCTCCATTATCAGCTCAACCACCCTCAAGGGAAGTTGATTTACGTCATCTCCGGGGAAATCCTTGACATTGCCGTGGATATCAGACAGGGGTCGCCCGCCTTCGGCCAGTGGACAGGCATCCGCCTGTCATCGGAAAACAAGCGCCAGCTCTATGTCCCTGAGGGTTTCGCCCATGGCTTCTGCGTGCTGAGCGAGTTTGCGGATGTAATGTACAAGTGTACGGACCTTTATGCCCCCGGGGATGAATACGGAATCCTCTGGTCAGATCCCAGCCTGGCGATCGAATGGTCTGTCGAAAACCCGATTCTCTCCGAAAAGGACGCGGGGAATCCGGCCCTGAAGGATATGCCCGACACCCTGCTGCCGGTCTACAGACCGTAGCGCCGTTCCACGACAGACGGTATGATTCCCTTCAGGATAAGGCGTTATGACGCCACAGCCCAAAGCTCTCTTAGCATACTGATATTATTGGATTCATAAATTCCACAACGTCATTCCGGCGAAAGCCGGAATCCAGCCCCGCGGGATTTTAATAGGTTAAATGTTAATGGACACACTCGTTATATCATTGGGCGGCTCAATCATTGTCCCGGGGGAAATCGACACGGCCTTCCTCAACCGGTTCAGGGAAATCATACTGAGGCTGGAACGGACGCGGTTTCTGATCATCTGCGGCGGTGGGACCCTCTCCAGAAAATACCAGAATGTGGCCAGAGAGATCGCCGACGTAACCAAGGCGGATCTCGACTGGATAGGGATCCAGGCCACGCGGCTCAATGCCGAGCTGGTCCGGTCCCTGTTTGGGCCCATGGCCCATGGCAATGTCATCCATGACCCGAATGAGCCGATCGACACGGACAAGCGGATTATCATCGGGGCCGGATTTGAACCTGGGAGTTCCACCGATCTTCGGGCCGTGCAGCTGGCTGAACGATTCGGGGCAGGTCAGGTGATCAACATGTCCAATATCGACTACGTGTACAGTGACGACCCCAAAAAAAACCCGGATGCCGTAAAACTGACCGGCATATCATGGGGCGATTTCAGAAAATTGGTAGGCGACGAGTGGGACCCCGGCCTGAGTATGCCCTTCGACCCCATTGCCTCCAGGGCGGCTGAAGCCGCGGGATTGACGGTCGTCATCATCGGAAACGACATCGACAACCTCGAGAAGCTTCTAAAAGGCGCGCCTTTCAGGGGAACAACCATTGCGTGAGGCATGAGGCGTGAGGCGCAAGGGCTTGAGTCCCGCTGAGACGGGGTTGAGCTATTGAGCTATCGAGACCCTCCCCTTCCCATCCATCAGCCATGAGCCATCAGCTATCAGCTATCAACCATTCGCCGGCATCCGTTCCGACTATCGCCAGCCGGCCATGATCTCCATACAGATCTGATTCATGTTCATGGCACGGGTCTCGGTGTCGGCTTCATTGTAGCAGCGGAACTCGGGGGCGTTGCCCGAGGGTCGTAAATGCACGACCTCATGGTTTTCGAAGGTGATGCGCAGACCATCGGTGGTATCGATCGAGGCAACCGAACCGAAGTGCCCCCCGAAGACAGCCTCAAGGGTCGCCCTGTCCCTGACCTCGTTTCCGGTATAAAGTTCACTGAGCCTGGCCCGGCTCTTTTCCGTGGGGAAATCCTTCAGACGGTTGCTGGAGGTGAACCGTTGGGGCAGTTCGAAGACCAGTTGGCGGATGGTCTTTTGTCTTTGAATGGAGAGAAGAAGGATGGCAATATGGAGGATCACCGCGTCGCGTGTGGGAAGCGCGGTCAGGATCCGGCCTGCGGATTCCATGTCGGAGGCCAGCAGGAAGCCGCCGTTGGCCTCATATCCCACCACCCGTTGAAAGCCGTCCCGAAGGGCCTGTTCCATCCCTTCGATCACATAGGGCGAACCGATTCGGGTGCGGTAGACTCTGCGGAAGCGCCCGCACTTCTCCACAGCGGAATTGCACGACACCGGGGTTGCCACCGCATCGGCCTTGAAGTAGGCTGAGCAGAGGATACCGGCCACGTCTCCCCTCAGCCATTTCCCATTTTCATCGCTGATGAGGGGTCGATCACTGTCGCCGTCCGTGGAGACGATGGCGTCAAACCCATACGCTTCCGACCATTGTCTGGCAGCCGCCACATCCTCGGGTCGGATCGCCTCGGTGTCCACGGGCACAAAGATCTCGGAAAGGCCCAGAGGCGTCACGTCTGCGCCCAGGCCGGCAAGGATGTCGACCATCACCCCCCGACCCACCGCAGAGTGCTGATACACACCAATCCGCTTTCCCAGGAGCGCGTCATGGGGGAAAAACCTGAGATACCGGTCCACATAGAGGGTTGTGGCCTCCGGATCAGAGACCAGGTCTGCCTGTTTCGTGATGAACATCCCCCTGTTGTCAAAGAGACCCGGGCGGAGGGCAATCTCCTGTTGCCTTATGCCGGCCTCATCCGGTTTGAGGATTTCCCCTTTCCTCCGGGTGTATTTAATGCCGTTGCGGTCCTCGGGGATGTGACTCCCCGTCACCATGATCGTGGGGATCTGCTTAACAAGGCCATAATTTGCCAGCGCAGGCGCCGGGAGCCTTCCGCAGGACCGGGGCGCATATCCCCTATCGGCGACGGCCCTGGCAGCGGCCTTCATGATCCGGCCGGTGCTGGCGCGAAGGTCTCCACCCACGGCAATGACGCCCCGGCCATCCAGTTCCGTTTGCTCCTCCAGGTATTGAATAAAGGCCGCAGTGTAGGCATAGCAGACCCTGTCGGTCATATGATCCGCGAGGCCTCTTGCCCCGCTGGTCCCGAATGCCACCCCGCTCTCAACCATCATATCGCTGATTCTGATTGTCTCGGTCATCCGCTTCTTTCCCTGCCGTTTAAATCGCCGACATGGTTGCCGGATCTGATGCCTCAGGATCGTTTTAGCATGACAAACCCCGGACGGGCAAATTCCTTTTCCGGGGTTCAGGCCTGCCCGCACTGCTTAAAGCACAGCTTTTGCAGGCGGGCGTCAGCCTTTTAGCCAGGGGATTCATCAAACGCGGATATTCCCCTTCTTACTGACATGATACGATTTCCATTTGTTCGGCTCAAGAGAAATGAATTGAGAATTTGATAATGAAATGCTAATCTTGCTAACATGGATACTCGCAACCAATCCAGGCGGGACTCACACAAAGACACAAAGCACACAAAGGATTTTTTTGTAAAGAAACGGGAACATGCCCTTTTCTCTGTGTTCTTTGTGGCTCCGTGTGAGTCTATAAAATAAGGCGTACTGAGATACAAACAGATTTTCTTGTTTTTTGTGACAGAAAACCTCGGAATAAAATAAGGTACTAAAGGGTTGAACGTCCAATCCCGCTCCACGGCGGGAAACGTCTAATCACGCCAAGGCGTGAAATACGCCGGCAATGAGCAACCAGTAACGAGCAACGCAAACCCCTCGACCTTTAAACCTTGAACCTCTGAACCTGAAATTTCACATGAACAAGGAGGTAGCCCATGGAAAAGAAAATACTGGTGGCCTTTGATGATTCCGAGAACGCCATGCGCGGTGTGGAATTCATAACGAAATCCTTCACCCCCACCCACAAGATCACCCTGTTCAGCGTCATTCCGGACACGGCCGCGGCCTGCGAGATCTTCAGCCCTGAACTGACGACCTATTTTCTTTCGCAGCGGGAGCTTTTCTGCTCCATGCAGGACAAGAAGGCGGAACTGGTCAATGAGGCCCTCGCAAAAGCCAAGCAACTTCTTATGAAGGCGGGTTTCCCCGAAGGCCATATCTTTACCAAGATCGAACCGCAGAAAAAGGGGGTGGCAAGGGATATCATCGACGAGGCCGCCTCGGGATACGACATCATCGTCATCGGCAGACGGGGCCTGTCGGCCATCAAGGAGTTTTTCCTGGGAAGCGTCTCGCAAAAGGTCATCCACTCTGCCGGAGACGTATCGGTGGTCTTGGTTGGTTAACTCTCGGGATGGCAGTGTGCCGTCAACAGCTTTTTATTTTGATCAGACAGAAGGAGGGTTAGAGATGGGAATGCTTAAAGAATTCAAAGAATTCGCCATGCGTGGGAACGTCATGGACATGGCCGTGGGCATTATTATCGGCGCTGCGTTTGGTAAGATTGTCAGCTCCCTTGTGAGCGACGTCATCATGCCGCCCATCGGCCTCCTGTTAGGCAACGTTGATTTCTCGCAACTGGCAATCACGCTTAAGGAGAAGACCGCCGCATCGGAGGCCGTCACACTCAATTATGGCGTATTCATCAACACCATCCTGGATTTTGTTATCGTAGCCTTTGCGATCTTCATTATGATCAAGCAAATAAACCGTTTCAAGAGGAAAGAAGAACCACCACCCCTCGCCGAACCCACCATCAAGGAATGTCCGAGATGCTTCACCGACATCCCTATTAAGGCGACGCGTTGCCCGAACTGCACCTCGGACCTTTAATCCGCATCCATTTGCCCACATCGGTTCAATTGACCGAATGGCATTTCTGCGGTGAACCGGTGACACGTGTCCCGGCCCGTCGGCGGGCGGGGCACGTGTCGATTCCTGGCATGCCATGATTCCTATCCGCGACACCGTTGAATCCAGAAGTTATCCGGTCATCACACACCTGATCATCGCCGTCAATGTGATGGCCTACCTCATTCAGCTCTCTCAGGGGGCGAGGATAGACCATTTTATCCTTGTCTACGGACTGGTTCCGGCCAGGTACTCCGATCCTTTCGTGGCCGGCCACTTCACCCTGGGCCAGCAGCTCTTTTCATTCATCTCCTTCATGTTCGTCCATGGAGGCTTCTGGCATGTCCTCTTCAACATGTGGTCCCTGTATATCTTCGGCGACAATGTGGAGGCCCGCCTGGGACCTATACGATATCTCCTCTTCTATCTTTTGTGCGGACTGGTCTCCGGTCTCTCCCATCTCTTTCTCAACTGGCACTCACAGATTCCCACGGTGGGGGCCAGCGGCGCCATCGCCGGGATCATGGGGGCCTATTTTGTCCTCCATCCGCGGGCCAGAATCCTGACCATGATTCCTGTTCTGTTCATCCCTTTTTTCATCGAGCTCCCGGCCTTCTTTTTCCTGGGCCTCTGGTTTTTCTTCCAGCTTGCCAGCGCTTCCCTCAGCCCTGCCCAGGAAGGGGGTATTGCCTGGTGGGCCCATATCGGTGGATTTATCTTCGGAATCATCTTCCTGAAGCTCTTCGCCAGGGTCCCTGAAACCGGAATCACCCGGGCCGTCAAAAGCAAAACCGCCAGAAAGAAGACCCACCATCTTCAGGCCATTCATACCACTGCTGCATCGGATAATCCCCACCTTTACGGCGAGATGATCATCACCCCCGAAGAGGCCCTCACAGGCGTCCGAAAGCTGGTCAACATCCCCTGGGCCTTCCAGCGAAGGCTTCTTCACGTAACCGTTCCCCCCGGGGCCAAGGAGGGGACGATCCTGCGCCTGGCGGGCATGGGAAAGGAAACGCCCGGAGGGCGGAAGGGAGATCTTCTGCTGAAGCTCAAGATCCGGCAGCACCCCTGACCCGGATCAACCGGAATGGATGTAAGCGAATCTCATGATGACTTTCATCGCCGCACGTCGTGGCAGGCCGCTTTTGACGACAAGTCCGACGGGTTTCGAACCTGGAAGACTGAATTTGAGCGGGGAAGTCTTACGGTCGAACCACAAAAAAGAGACAAGAAAAAAAGACCCGCAGAAAGCAGGCCAGAGCGGCTAAAAAGAAAAACCGTTGGCGACAGCGGATAGAGAGGGGAGGAAAAACCGGGCGCATTGTCGAACAGGTTTCCGGTTGGGGCGTCCCTTTCCCGACACATCAATAGCAGTTGACGATTTTTTCCCAGTCCTCGTTGTTCACCCACTGAAGTTTTTCATCAAACAGTCTGTCCAGATTGGTGAAGGCCTCCTGTTGAGATCGCTTCAAGAAGGCTTGCAGAACCCCTGGTCCTGCATTGTACATGGCATAGACGGCCTGGGCAAGAAGATCGTTTGCCGGCACACGTTGTTCCCCTTCTGGCGGACGGATTTTTTTGAGGGCATATCTCTTTAGATACAGACTCAGGATCTCGCATCCGGCCACGGCATTGTAGCGGATGTCCCATCGGAGGCTTTTTTCCGCATACAGGCCCCTCCACACCCGTTCGTTGATCTGCATGAGACCTACCGAGGTTCCATTGTAGGACCTGAGATAGGTGATTATCCCTTTCTTGACAACAAACTGACGGCAACAGCTTTCCTGCCATCCTGTGGCCATGACCAGCCTGCGGAAGAAACCATGGTAGGTCTCTGACAACTCTCCTTTTGCCAGGACCTGTTCCGAGGCTGAATCCAGGAGGCCGCGCGCCCGTTCGATGTAAGGCAATAAATCCTTTTTTGGCGGGGGGACCCACGATCTGATCTCCTCCGTCCAATCTTCTTGGCCCTGGTCTCTGGCCCAGGCCGGGGATGAGAAAGACGCTCTAAGCAAATGGAGCAACTTCCCCAGATTTAGAGGGGTGTCCGGGGCCCAGAATTCATCCGTGGCAGGTGGTTCCTCGGGGATACGCAGATCGTCGGTGTCCGGCTCTTCCACCATATGGAAGGAGGGGAGCGGGGAGGGGCCCAGGCCCAGGGTTTGGCGCAGGGGATGATCCAGATCATAGCCATAGGCAAGGGAGACCGGCCTTTCCTCCATTAGAAGTCTTGCCAGTCGGATCAAACCATCGCGGCTGATTTCGATGCCCAGACTGGGCCCAAGGGTATCCAGGGCCACCAGGGCATCGGCCCCGGCGAGAAAGCTTAGGTAGCCCAGGAGAGACCGGGTGGAGCCCTCGGTAAGGTGGGATCTGAAAACAGGGGAAAGTCGGGTCCAGGACTGGACAAACTCCTCTCGCACCACATCCCTGCCCCCCATGTCCCCGTCCAGATCTTCGATGAACCGATATCGCGTCTCCAGGAGCGTATCGAGGAAAATCCCCCGTTCATAGGGGGTCAGGGGCTTGTTGGCAAGGGCCGTCATGATCTGTACAAGAAAGGCGTCCAAGGCCTCCCAGGTTTCCACAAAGCGCGCCTTTTCTTCAGAAGTCAGTGTTTCGCTCCCCCCCGCTCTTTCGCGAACCTCCTCCACTTCTGCGAGGACAGATATTTTAAGAGCGGTCGGAGTCACCCCTGCCTTCCCCGGCCGCATGCTCTTCAAAAAGCGATCGGCCCGCTTTATGTCATCCGGCGGAAAGAGGGGCAGGAGAAAGGACCGGATACCCTCGACGGGCGCCGCCAGATCGACCGTGATACTCCTCAGGTAATCGAGAATGGGGGGATTTGCAAAATCCCAGATGAGACCCGCTATCTTGGCAGGCCTTCTATTCTTGTCATACACGGAAGACGTGCGGGTAACAAAGGAGAGGTTCCATTGATCGCTGATTACAGGCTCCTGTTGCATGACCAGATAGCCTTCCCATTCCACGGGCGACAAACAGCCTTTAAATACCGTGACGCCCAGGCGGATAAAGACCCTGATCTCAAAAAACAGCCGCGAGGACTCCCCTCGAAAGACCGGGTTGGAAACAACGATCTTCCTGCATCCGTCGGCTTCGTCCAGGAGCACGGCCTTCTGATCCGGTCCTGGAAAGAAGGATTGAATCACCAGTGCCCTCAAGAGGGGGTAGTCCAAGGTCAAAGGGAGCGTGACATCCTTTGCCTCTGCCCCACGAGAGGAAAACAGCATGAGCGCCAAGATACCCGTTACGGCCGCCCTGAAAACCCATATCCAGGGCCGGCCTGCAATCCTTTCCTTAAACATAATCGATCCGCACCAATACGATTCAAATGAATAGGACGATAGCTCCAAGGAGGTTATCTCTCATGGATCTTAAACAAAAACCACCCCGAGGCGATTCGCCGCGATCCGATCTACTCGGGAAGGCCCCAGGGGGATCCGTCCGGGTCGCCGAAATAGATGCAGTGGGCCGGGCAGACATTGTCCGCACAGGCAGGCACAAGACCTCGATCCACTCGGTGATGACACAAATTGCACTTCCGGGCGATATCATTAACGCCATCAAGGGCGATAGCGTCATACGGGCAGGCCTCGACACACGAGCCGCATCCCGAACATTGTTCAATGTCCAGGATAACGATGCCGTCCTCCCTCTGGGTGATGGCCTCCTCCGGGCAGGCATCCACACAGGCGGGATCGTCGCAGTGTCGGCAGACCCCGGCTCGGAACACGACATCCAGTTTCCCATCCACGATCCGGGGGCCGTCCTGTGACACAGCGATGAGCCGGATGCCGTCCGGGGCCCCATTTTCCTGTTTGCAAGCGACCTCGCAGGTCCGGCATCCCCAGCAGAGGTCATGATTGATGATGAGGGCGTAGGGTTTCATAGAGGGCCTCCGCTGTCTTTTTCAGGGGCTATCCTGCACAAAAGGGTCCGCACATGGGTTGCGCCCATGGCAGGATCGCAGGATTCATAGGCATTGTCCGTCAATATATTGATATTGGATTCATCCCACCCGTATCCGGGGCCTTCTTTTTCCGGGAACCACCAGGCGTGCTGGGCCGATACCACCCTCGGATCCATGCCGGCAAAGAATTTTGCCCGCTGTCTCACCCTCCCCCGGGGGGACTCGATGACCACCCAGTCTCCCTCTTTTATCCCCTCCTTTGCCGCAGTATCGGGATGGATTTCCACGAGCGGATCCGGGTGAAGTTCCCTCAGCCAGGGGACCTGACGGTTTTCCGAGTGGAAAAAGCCCGGGGACCTCGCCCCGGTAATCAGGATGTAGGGATAGGCGGTATAGAGTTCCGGGGTGCTGTAAGGACTCTCCGGGGGCTCGCGATATTGGGGGAGGGGGTCGTACCCCCAGCTTTCGAGAAGGGTGGAATAAAGCTCGAATTTCCGCGTGGGGGTTGAGAATCCCTGGGTCCTGTATTTTTGATACCGTACTTCCCCCCTGAGGTAGTCCATCTTCTTGAAATCGTTCCACGTCATTCCGATCGGCTCCAGGATCCAATCCAGGGCCTGTTCAAAGCTGTCCCACCAGTGCTCGCCCTGGCCCACGCGATGGGCCAGGTCATTGAGCATCTCGTGATCCGATCGGCATTCCCCAACCTGGATGACCTTTCGCCGGGGGAGGAGGTAGCCGTGCCGTTTCCAGAAGTCCCCGATGTAATCCATCTCGAGCCAGGTGGCGGCCGGCAGGACGATATCTGCCAGGGCCGCAGTCGGCGTCATGAAAAAGTCGGAGACCGCCATGAACGGCACCTGTTCAAGGGCCCGGTAGACCTCCCGGGCATTGGCCCGGGTCATAACGGGATTCGAACTGATAAAAAACAGCATCTTGACGGGATAGGGTGTTTCTTTAAGGATGGCCTCCCATACGCACTTGGGGTTGATGATGGCGAAGTTGCCGCCCAGGCGGAACCGGTCGCCCCCCAGCCGCTTGGCCCGCTGGATGTCGGGAAGCGACCTATGGGCCCCGAAGTGCCCCACGTTTCGGATCCGCGGCTGCTGGAACAGCATCTGTCCGCCGGGGACGTCGATGTTGCCGGTGATGCCCATGAGGGCCATAAGCGCCCGGTTGTTGTCCGCGCAGTTGATCTGCTGCTCAATGGCCACGCCCCATTGGATGGCCGCGGGCTTGGTGGTTGCGAACAGACGTGCGGCCTCCCGGATCTTGTCTTCGGGAACCCATGTGATCTCATCCACCTTGTGGGGAGGATATTCATCGACCCTCCTGACAAAGGGTTCCCAGCCGTGCACATGGTTTTCAACAAATTCTTTGTCGTAGAGCCCTTCATGGACGATCACATGGAGCATCCCCAGGGCCAGGGCCGTATCGGTCCCGGGCCTCAGTTGAAGCCAGACATCCGCTCGGGCGGCAATGCGGGTCAGTCTCGGGTCCACGGCAATGAGTCTGGCCCCCTTGTTGAGACTGACGGAGAAGGGTTCGCCCTTGTAGCAGTCCGGATTGCTGATCACCAGATTGTTGCCCCACACCATGATGCAGCGGGGATGATTTTCATAGTCCGCAATCGGGTTGGTGCCGCAGGTAATGATGCTTGTGGCAATTCGGGGGCCATAGCAGAAATGACCGGCCGTGAGGACATTGGGGGAGCCTAACAGGTTGGCGAACCGGTAGATCACGGCCTCGTTTTCCCTGCCGGTGCCATACCCCATCACAATCGATTCGGCCCCGAAGTCTTTCTTATAAGTGAGCATCCGTTCGGCAACGGCATCGAGCGCCTCGTCCCAGGAGATCCGTTCCCATCTGCCGCTCCCCTTGGGACCGATTCTCCTGACAGGGTAAGTCAACCGATCGGGATGGTAGGCCAACTGCGCGGATGCGAGCCCCTTGCTGCAGAGGGTCCCGTGATTGATGGGGCAATCGGGGTCTCCGGCGATCTTGGCCACCCTCCCGTCCTTGGTATAGACCAGGACCCCGCACCCGCCGTGACACATGCGGCAGTGACTCTTGACCACGGCATCATATCCATAGCTCTCCATCTCTTTTTCTACGTTGGCGTGCATCCACTGAGACATCCCTGTTCTCCTCCTCCGGGTCATAAAACCCAGAGCACGTGACGGATCTGTTTATCCATTTGACAAGCCTGCGGGCTTCTGATATGTCGATACCATCATGCCTGTTTGCGGGCGATAGGTTCAATACCATATAAACCATAGCACACCAGCGTATAAAAAGAAACAGGTCCTAAGGGAAGATGGCCTCAATGGCGGCCCAACAGACTGAGGAAAGGAAATCCTGCCATGTGGGAAGCGGAGAAGTGCAATCTGTGCGGTGAGTGTCTGGTCCGGTGTCAGTATGTGGATTTTGATGAACATAAAGCCGTTTCGGAAATCAAGGAACTGATGGCCGGGAAGCCGGCCCGGATCCTGAAGGAATGCGTCACCTGCTGTGCCTGTAATGAATACTGCCCTACGGGCGCCAATCCATTTGATCTGATAAACAGGCTCCAGGAGGTGCATCAGTCCCTCCCCATACCGGAAAAGATGCGGAAATTCATGGATGCCGGGGCCACCGTGCCCACTGCGCTGGTCCGAGGCGACGCATACAAGCCGGCGCTTTCGCTCTGCGTCATGGACCCTGCCCTCCCTCCTGAATCCTTGGGAGGCCAAATGTTCGACGGCATGACCGTTGCCAGGGGCGGTGAATACTTCTGCTACTTGGGGTATGTCCATATCGGCATGGACAGCCCCCTTGAGGCCCATGCACAGGAGTTCGTCGACCGGCTGGCCGGCATCGGGTGTCCGGAGATCGTGTTTCTCCATGCGGACTGTCATGCCATGCTCAACAAGCTGCCCGAATACGGCATCGACGTTCCTTTCAAGGCCACGCATCTCATCGAGTATATGAGGGATTATGTTTTGGCCCATCCTGAAAACGTATCGCCCCTGAATCGAAAGATCGCCTACCAACGGCCGTGCGCCTCCAGATATTCTCCCGAGATAGAGCCGGTCCTGGATGATCTGTTTCAACGCATTGGGGTGGAACGGGTAGAAAGGACATATGATCGGGAATCCGCCCTGTGCTGCGGGGGGCTTTTCTCGCGGATCTTCCCGGATCGGATCAAACCCCTGATGGCGGCAAATCTCCAGGATGCAACGGAAAACCAGGCAGAGGGCATGGTGTTTCTCTGTCCGCTCTGTATGGCGACCCTGGCAAAAGGGGCGAATGAAAAGGGCCTGAAACCGATTTTCATCACCCAGCTCGTGCGAATGGCCCTGGGCGAACTCCTGTTTCCGGAGTGAGCGCCGGGAACTGGATACGGGATAGTCGATTCTGGGTGCTGGATCCTGGATGATTGCAGTTGTGAACATGGAAAATAGCATGACCATCGGTGGACTGACCATCGGCACCAACGGCCCCTTCTTTCTGATAGCCGGCCCCTGTGTCATTGAAAACGAATCAACGACCATGCAGGTAGCTGATTTTCTGAGAGACATCAGTGAAACGCTCGGCATTCCCACCCTCTTCAAGAGTTCTTATGACAAGGCCAACCGAACCTCCATGGAATCCTTCAGGGGACCCGGAGTGGCAGAAGGCCTCGAAATACTCAAGAAGGTCAAAGAACGAACCGGCCTGCCGGTACTTTCAGATGTCCACCGGATCAGTGAGGTGGAAAGGGCCGCAGGGGTCCTTGACGTGATCCAAATCCCTGCGTTTCTTTGCAGGCAGACCGACCTGATCATGGCAGCAGCCCGGTCCGGCCTGCCGGTCAATCTCAAGAAAGGCCAGTTTATCTCCCCTTACGAGATGGGGCCGATCATCGAGAAGGCAACTTCCACCGGAAACCGGCGTATCCTCGTCACCGAAAGGGGGTCTTTTTTCGGCTACAACAACCTGGTGGTGGACATGCGGTCCATTGCCATCATGAAAGGATTCGGTTTTCCTGTGGTGTTTGATGCAACGCACAGCGTGCAGCTTCCGGGGGGCCAGGGAACCTGTTCGGGCGGTCAGAGAGAATTCGTCAGCCACCTCTCCAAGGCCGCAGTGGCAGCCGGGGCGGACGGAGTTTTCATGGAGGTCCATCCGGATCCCGACGCCGCCCTGTGTGATGGGCCTAATTCGATGCCTCTTTCTGATGTTGAGCCGTTGCTGCGCATGCTCAAGGACATCCATGACCTCGTGAGAGGCTGATTCCATCTCCTTGCACAGTAAGCCGAGCCTTCCCTTCCCGGCCGTTTCTTTCGAACAGATGTCGCCTGTCTGAGGGTTTGGCAATGAACCGGAACTTAAACCATCCCGGCAACAAAATGGATTCCCCTTGTCGGCATACCCGCACCGCCTACAGGAAGGGATCGGGCTCCGCACACACGGGACCGACCAGGCCCCTATGGACAACGCTCATGCATAGAGGTCCGGAGGAGCGATGGTGACAAAAACAAACAGGATCAAAATACTCTTTGTCGATGTGGACGGCGTTTTGACAGACGGCCATATCACCCTGAACGAAAAGGGGGAAGAAATCAAATCGTTTCATGTAAAAGACGGCCTGGGATTGAAGATGCTGATGTCGGCAGGCATTGAGGTGGTGATCCTTACCGGACGGGCATCCGGGGCGGTGACCCATCGGGCCCAAGAACTGGGAATTGTTGGACTATATCAAGGGAGTAAAGACAAAGGGGCCGTGTGCAGACAGATCCTCAGAGAAAAAGGGCTGGAGAAGAGGGAGGCGGGCTGCATCGGGGACGATCTTCCCGATCTGGTTATGTTCAGGGAGGCAGGCCTTCGCATAGCGGTCGCCGACGCGGTCGAAGAGGTTCACCAGGAAGCGGATTTTGTGACCTCTACAAGAGGGGGGCACGGTGCGGTGCGGGAGGCGTGCGAATGGATCCTGAAACGACAGGGGGATTGGCCGAAAAACGGCTTTACAGAACTCACCGGAGGTTGATATAGTACCTCTGATATTTTATGAAAATTCTTCTCAAGAGACATTGGCCCCTCCTGGGTTTAGGGGCGCTGCTGCTTATCGTGGCCTTTTACCTTGCGAAATCGGGAAAAGAGCTGGTTAAGACAACAGCGCTTTTGAAAGATATGGTTTCGGGCGAGGGTCTCAAGCTCAAGGATATCCATTATCGCCAGGATGATCCGGAAGATAAGCTGAAATGGGTGCTCGATGCAGAGGAGGTTCAGCTCTCAGAGGACAAAAAGATCGTACGGTTCTATGGCTTTGACCTGAAGGTTGAGCCCGAGGGAAGACCCGGCTTCAAACTGAGCGGGAAACGGGGAAATTATTTTAAGGATTCCAAGAAGATCGAACTCTGGGGAGACCTGAAAGGATTTTACGGCAACAACTATGAGATTTTTACGGAATATCTGCTGGTCAGCGATAACCTCGGGCATTTGAGTACGGATAGGCAGGTCGAGATATCCGGACCCTTCTTTACCGTAAAGGGTCGAGGCCTCTTTGCAGATCTGGCCAATGAAACGATCAAGATATTGTCGGATGTCACCACCTCCCTGAAGGAGGAACCGAAGATTCCATGAGACGAATGAACCATTCGCTGATACTCTGTTGCGCCCTCCTGTTGTCGCAGGCGGCAGGGTTCAGCCCTGCTCAATCGGAGGTCCCCCTCAAGCAGGCTCGGAAGGCCGGCCAAGGGGCGATGGTCATCCATTCCAACACGTTGGAGGCAGATGACAAAAAGGGGATCGTCGTATTTACGGGAGAGGTGGATGCACAGCGAGACGATTTCACCGTATATTGCCACAAGATGGTGGTTCACTATGAAAAATCCCCCGCCAAAAAGGGGACGGAAGACTTTTCAGCCCAAATAGAGAAGATCGTTGCCAGCGGAAACGTCAAAATCGTTCGAGCCGAAGGCGGAATCGCCACCGGTGAAAACGCGGTGTATTATCACCAGGATGAAAAACTGGTTCTGACAGGAAAACCGGTTGTGAAACAAAACGATAGTTCGGTGGAGGGCGACCGAATCACCCTTTTTCTCAAAGAGAACCGAAGTGTCGTAGAAAGTTCATCAGACAAAAAGGTGCGGGCCGTGATCTTTCCCAATCAGGACAAAGGGCAGGGCCCTTAACCGTGGCGAATGATACCCTTCAGGCACAAGGCCTGGTCAAGAGTTACGGCGGAAAACGGGTTGTCGACCGTGTTAACATTGTGGTCGAACGCCAGGAGATCGTGGGTCTCTTAGGTCCCAATGGCGCAGGCAAGACCACCACTTTCTATATGGTGGTGGGGCTCACCCATCCGGATGAAGGGATGGTCTTCCTGGACGGCGCTGACATTACCCGGGACCCCATGTATCGAAGGGCCAGGAGAGGGATCAGCTATCTGGCGCAGGAACCCTCCGTATTCAGGAAATTGACGGTGGAACAGAACCTGCTCGCGATCCTGGAACTGCTGGATGTCCCGGCTCACGAAAGGGAATCGCGACTGGGCAATGCCCTTGCGGAGCTTGGCATTGCTCACCTGGCCAACCAGAAGGCCATCTCCCTCTCCGGCGGAGAACGCCGAAGGCTGGAAATATCCAGGGCCCTGATCACAGATCCGAGGTTCATGCTGCTGGATGAACCCTTTGCAGGGATTGACCCCCTTGCCATAAATGATATCCAGCAGATCATCAGACAGCTAAAGGAACGGGGCCTTGGCGTTATCATCTCGGATCATAACGTCCGGGAAACCTTAAGCGCCTGTGACACAGCCTATATTATCAACCAGGGGAGAATCATCGAACAGGGTCCCCCTGATACGATTGTAAAAAGCGACATCGCCCGGAGCGTTTACTTAGGAGACAACTTTAGTCTATGAATCCGTTATGGCCTTAGAATTAAGACAATCATTGGGCCTTGCTCAACAGCTTGTCATGACCCCCCAGCTGCAGCAGGCCATTAAGCTCCTTCAGCTTTCCAGGCTTGAACTCCTTGAAACCATTTCACAGGAGATAGAGGAAAACCCTGTACTTGAAGAAATGACGCCAGGGGAGTCCGACCAGGAGGAGGAAAAGGACGACGGGAAAGACGAGCCGGTCCGGGAGCCTCCCGGGATCTCTGAGGTGATGGTTGAGGATCGGGCCCGGGATGATGTGGACTGGGAGACCTATATAACGGAATACAATACCGGGTGGGCTGAAACCCATTACGAGGAAAGAGACATACCCAGTTTTGAGAATATCACCGATACCAAAACCAATCTTGCCGAGCACTTGAATTGGCAGCTCAATATGAGCAGCCTTGACAATGACCAAAGGGAAATCGGAATTCACATCATAGGAAATCTCGATGAAGATGGCTATCTGGACATTTCTCTGGAAGAGATCTCCGAGATAACAGGCCATTCCCCTGAAAAGGTAATGGAAACGCTTCGCCTGATCCAGAACTTCGATCCGGTGGGAGTCGCCGCGCGGGACACGCAGGAGTCTCTGCTCATCCAGGCCAGGTTCCATAAACTTGGCGGGAGCCTGATAGAAAAAATCATTATGGATCATATGAAGGAGCTGGAAAACAGGAACTATGATAAGATTGCGACCACCCTTTCCCTGCCCCTTCAGGATATTATTGCTGCACTGTCCGTCATTCAGACGCTGGATCCTCGGCCCGGAAGGGTTTACTCAAACGAGGAGACCATCTATATCACCCCGGATATTTATGTCTTTAAGGTTGGCGACGATTATGAAATCGTACAGAATGAAGACGGATTGCCCAAGTTGAGGATTAACGGGTATTATAGACAAATCCTCCAGAACAAGACCCCTGTCTCGGAGAACACAAAGAGCTATATCCAGGAGAAAATGCGCTCTGCCGCCTGGTTGATAAAGAGCATTCACCAGCGTCAGCGGACCTTGTTCCGGGTGACCGAGAGTATCGTCCGTTTTCAGAAACAGTTTCTGGATAAGGGAATTGCGCATCTAAAACCCCTGGTGCTCCGCAACGTGGCGGAGGACATCGAAATGCATGAGTCCACCGTAAGTCGAGTCACCACCAACAAGTATGTGTATACGCCGCAGGGCCTTTTTGAGCTGAAATTTTTCTTCAATAGCTCCATCAGCAGGATTGACGGAGACGACCTTGCATCTGAAAGCGTCAAAGAACAGATTCGTAAACTCATCAAAAGCGAAGACAAGGCAAGGCCTTACAGCGACAAAGAGATTGAAAAGACGATGAAAAGACTTAACATCAATGTTGCCCGTCGTACAATTGCCAAATATAGAGAGTCAATGGGTATTCTCCCATCGAGAAAGCGAAGAGACCCGTTATTGAGATAGCACCTTTCAGAATGTCAACGCATTGGAATGTATGCTTTTTCGGAAAATATCCAGTTGTTTTCTGCATGATGGCGATGATTGTCGAGAGTTCATTTGCCGGGGGGCTTTTGACAGTCCATCATTCGTTGTTTTACACTTAATGTGGAGGAACCCTTATGGAAATTATGGTGACATTCAGGCATACGGAACCTATTGAGAGCCTGCGGGCATACGCCGAAGAGAAGGTATCCAAGATCAAAAAATATCTGGACGTCCCCCTCGAAGCCCATATTGTGTTGACTGTTGAGAAATTTCGACATATAGCAGACGTGACCCTCAGCCTGAATGGAACGCCGATAAAGGCGGTGGAAGAAACCGGGGATATGTATTCGGCCATCGACCAGGTGATGGACAAGATTGAGAACCGGGTCAAAAAGCACCTCTCCAAGATTAAGAGTCACCGCCAGGAAAGCCCCAAGGCCGAACCCGAATCGGTGAACGACGAGGCCATGGAGGCCGCGGGACTGGCTCATGAAGAGCCTGTCATTGAAGTCGAAAAGATGTTTGCCAAGCCCATGGACCCGGAAGAAGCGGCCATGCAGCTTAATCTGCTGAAACAGGATTTTCTGGTATTTAGAAATGCCAAATCAAGGGAAATTAATGTGATCTATAAGCGGGGCGACGGCAATCTCGGGCTGATTGAGCCCGAAAATTAGGAATGTCTGAACCACAAGGCCGCTCGTGCGACATGTTGACGTATAAATGTGAGCATGGCGAAATTAGGGTCACGCAAAGCCGAAGGAAAACAAAGGTGTTCGGTGAAGAAAACCGCGTGTCTTCGTGCGAAAGAGTTTCTGATTCTGACGTGTCCGGGTCAGGAATGTCGGCTTTACGAATCCATCAAGCGTGATTGCAGGGGTTACACCGTCCAGATTGCCCGAAAACGAGATCCGTTAAGGGCAAATCAGAATGGGACGATTCGGTTTATGTTATGAAGCTATCCGAAATCATTACAATAGATAAAATCATACCCGAACTCAGGGCAAAGGACAAGAAGGGTGTGTTAGGGGAACTGGCTGAGGTGATTGCCAGTCATCATCCGGATATCGACAAGGGAATGCTTGTCAAGGTTCTTGTCGAAAGGGAGCACCTCGGGAGCACGGGCATCGGAGACGGCGTGGCCATCCCGCACGGTAAATTGAACACCGTCGGGCGCCCGATCGTTTCATTTGGAAGGAGCAAGCGAGGACTCGATTTTGACTCGATGGATGGTCAGCCTGCTTATCTCTTCTTCCTTCTCTTGGCCCCTGAAAATTCTTCCGGCGTGCACCTGCAGGTTCTGACCCGAATCGCAAAGATGTTGAAAAAGAGTGCATTCAGGAAGGAACTGATGCAGGCCGAAACAAGAGAGGAACTGTATCAGACCATTATTCAATCAGATGAGGAAACATAGCGAATTGTGAACCGCACGTCGAGATCCTTAACAAAAACATCGGACCACCTCCCGAGGTTTGTATTTGGCTGATGATCGGACTCCTGATTATTTCACACTGTGACCTGGGAAAGGAATTCCTGAATGCGGCTGAACTGATTGTAGGACGGTTGGAAGCAGCCGATTCCATTTCCATCACTCAGACCACGGAAAGTAAAGAGATACTCGAAGAGATCTCCAAAAAGATACGCTCACTCAACCAGGGGGAGGGGGTTCTGGTGCTTACCGATATGTTTGGCGGAACGCCTTCCAATCTGAGCCTTTCCTTCCTGAATGATGAGAAGGTCGAGGTATTGACAGGCGTCAACCTTCCAATGGTGATTGCCGTCTCCAATGACCGGGATCGTCTGACATTGGGTGAGTTGGGTGAAAAGGCCCAGCAGGCAGGGAAGCGGAGCATCACATTGGCCCGACAACTGCTGAAGACCGCATGAGTTGCCTGGTAGCGGTCACCAGAGAGAATTTTCCAAGGTTCGAGAGGGATCTCCTTGCCATTGAAAGGAGTTCCTTCCCCTCGCCCTGGGATGCGAGCGGCTTTTCAAGTGAGATCGACCGGACGATTTCTCATTTCTGGCTCCTCACCATCCATGATGTCCTGGCGGGATATATCTGCTTCTGGATTTTCGCAGGCGAGGTTCATTTACTGAATATAGCCGTACAGGGGGCCTTCCGACGGAAGGGCGTAGGGTGGCGACTCCTCTCCAAGATGTTTGAAGTGGGGAACAGCGAAGGTGCGGAGACAGCATGGTTGGAGGTCCGGCCTTCCAACATCGCAGCCAGGTCCCTGTACAGAAAGGCGGGTTTCAGGGAGGTGGGCCGCAGGCCCCGGTATTATACCGATACCTCTGAAGATGCCGTCGTCATGTCCATGGCGTTAAAACGTAACCGAAAGATCGAAGGACAGAACAGGTAAAAGGGTGATCAATGCCCTTAAATCTTTGACCGGAGACGAGGGTTCCCGGCATATTACGGATAAGGAGGGAAAAGATGTCTCTTAAAGTGGGGATAAACGGTTTTGGGAGAATCGGAAGGATGGTCTTCAGGGCAGGAATTCATAACCCGGAGATTGATTTTGTCGCGATCAATGATCTCACAGACCCTGCAACGCTGGCCCATCTCTTAAAATACGACTCTGTGCACGGGATTCTCAAGGCGGAGGTTTCGAGCAAGGAGAATTCCCTTATCGTTGACGGCAAACAGATCGAGATATTTACTCAAAAGGACCCGGCAGCCATTCCATGGGGCGATCTCGGGGTTCAAACGGTCTTTGAGTGCACCGGACTTTTCAGAGACCGGGAAAAGGCCGCGCGCCATCTGGAGGCGGGCGCCGGGAAGGTCATTATCTCCGCACCTGCCAAGGGACCGGATGTCACGATTGTCATGGGGGTCAACGAGAACGAATACGATCCCAGAAAGCACCATATTGTCTCCAATGCCTCCTGCACAACCAATTGCCTCGCCCCTCCGTGCAAGGTCCTGTTGGATAATTTCGGGATCGAGAAGGGATTGATGACCACGACCCATTCTTACACCGGAGATCAGAGGTTGCTGGATTTTCCCCACAAGGATTTGAGGAGGGCACGGGCCGCCGCCCTCTCCATGATACCGACGACGACCGGGGCCGCCAAGGCCGTTGGCCTGGTCCTTCCCGAGTTGGCAGGCAAGCTGAATGGCATGGCCATTCGGGTGCCCACCCCCAATGTATCGGTCGTGGACCTGGTCGCCCAGTTGAAGAAATCGGTCACGGCGGATGATGTCAACCAGGCCATGAAAAAGGCGGCAGAGACCCATCTCAAGGGGATCCTGGCCTTCAGCGAGGCCCCGCTGGTTTCCATTGATTTCAATGGCACACCTGTTTCGTCCACCATTGACGGACCATCCACCATGGCCATCGGGGATATGGTCAAGGTCCTGGCCTGGTACGACAATGAGTTCGGGTATTCCAATCGAATGATCGACCTTGCTGTGCATATGGTGAATCGGTAATATGAACCATAGACATTCGGCGGCGTGAAGATAGGGGGTCGCCCAATAAGGGAGTGAACGGACAGATGTTTAAGAGAACGCCGATGATCGCCGGCAATTGGAAAATGAACCTGCGCCATTCTGAGGCCGCGGCCTTGGTGAAGCGCATTGGGGAGGGGATTGAAGGTCTTGAGGGGGTCGATGTCCTGGTGGCGCCTCCGTTTACCCACCTGGCGCAGGTGAGGGAGGCCATTTCAAACGCCAGGATCTTTCTGGCCGGCCAGAACATGCACTGGGAAATGAGCGGGGCCTTCACCGGAGAGATATCCGGGAGGATGCTTCAGGAGGCCACCTGTACGCATGTCATCCTGGGGCATTCTGAAAGACGGATCCTCTTCAAGGAGACGAGTGAAACCATCGACCTCAAGGTCAAGGCAGCCACGTTTCTGGGCCTGATCCCGATCGTATGCGTCGGGGAAACCCTTGAGGAACGCGAGGCCGACCAGACCTTTGAGGTGATCCGGGCGCAACTCGATGCGTCATTTCGCAACTTCAAGTTGGATCAATTGATGCGGCCTTCCACCATCCTGGCCTACGAGCCGGTCTGGGCGATCGGGACCGGCCGAACAGCGACCCCGGGTCAGGCCCAGGAGGTGCACCGGTTCATCCGGGAATGGATAGAGAACACCTTCAACACCGGCAGCGCGGCCCAGGTGCGGATACTCTATGGCGGCAGCGTCAAACCCGAAAATATCGTGGATCTCATGTCGGAGCCGGACATTGATGGGGCCCTTATCGGCGGCGCAAGCCTCAAAGCGGATTCGTTCGTTGAGATTATTCGTTACCATGAAAGATGATCGGAGCTGTTTTTTTTGTTGCAAAATTGTTCATTTTGGTTAATATGCGTCCAACAAAAGAGGTTCCGAACCTGCTGCGTGTCAAACAGCATGGCATCAACATTACAATGACGGCAACACGGCTTCGGGAGCAAGGCGTGTTGGCGGAAAGAGACATCTAAATGACACCGGTCATCATTATTCTTCACATTTGCGTATGCGTGGCATTAATCCTGATTGTACTCCTGCAGAAGGGTAAAGGCGCCGGCATGGGGGCGGCCTTTGGAGGTTCCAGTCAGACCGTTTTCGGGAGCGCTGGCGCCACCACCTTACTCCACAAAGTGACGACAGTCGTCGCGGTGGTATTCATGTTGACTTCTCTGGGTCTCTCGTTTCTCTTCAGCCAGGGGAGCACCTCTTCCGTGATGGAGGACGTGACACCCTCCCAACCTCCGGCGGCCGAAACCAGCACTGCGCCGGTGCCGAGCGGCGAGAAACAAAACCCAGAATAGGCTGTAACACGAAGATGCTTGCCGAAGTGGTGGAATCTGGTAGACACGCTATCTTGAGGGGGTAGTGGGCGACGCCCGTGCGGGTTCAAGTCCCGCCTTCGGCACCAAATAAAATCAGCAGATGACAGAAACCCTTACACATCTGAAGCTTGATTTAAAGGGTCTTTCTGTTGCCTGAAACTCAAAATCCTTATTATAAGCGCCTCTCGTCATGACCTACTTTCCGATCTCCGCCTCTTGGTTAACACTTTGGGCAACATTTCAGAAAGGCCCATCCATATTGACGGTCTCATAACAGTCTTGGCATATCGGGCTTCATACGCCATCCAAAAGAAGCGGGGTTCCGGCTTTCGCCGGCATGACGGCAGTCCAAGTGAATTTGGGACGGTCAGTAAGCCGACCCGTTGTTCAGCCATGAAGAAAATGGGACTATCTATCTGAGGAAGTCAAAATGAAAATTGCCCTGGTTTCTACGGGTGGAACAATCGCTATGGCCCAGGGGACCTGTCAGGATGCGTCTTCCCTGTCTTACACTGCTGAATTTTTTGTGCGCAAGTTAGCCGTTTTACACAGTGACGACATCGTCGTCGTCAATTACAGTCAGTTGCCCAGCTCCCATTTTGATTCCGGTTATTCACAAAATCTGGCTGACAGACTGATGAAATTGCAGACCGAAGTTCAAGGCATAGTTGTTACACACGGCACAGACACCATGGAAGAGACTGCATTCTATTTGGACCTGGTCCTACCCAACTCGGTTCCGGTCGTGCTGACCGGTTCAATGATGGCTGGAACACAGCCCGGATACGATGGGGTCATCAACCTGGAGAATGCGTATAGAGTGGTTAGGGAACCAAATAGCGCTAATAAGGGCGTCCTTATCGTCTTTAACAGAGACATCATAAGTTCGGTCCATGCAGCAAAGGTGGAGAGCGAGAGGCCGTCTGCTTTTGGCAGTGTTCAAACGGGAAAACTGGGCGCCATAAATGGGAATGAGGTTTTGTACTATTACGAAAAGAAGCCGCACATCCAACTTGAAAACCACCCGAACGGTAAGGTGTTCCTGTCCAAGTTGCACTACGACATTGAGCCCAGCTTGGTTAGGTATTGCTGCAGCCAGGTTGATATTGTGATTTTCGAATGTTTCGGCAGTGGACGAGTACCGCCCAAACTTCTCCCCATCATCGACGATGTGTCAAGAGATAGGATCGTGATACTGACGACAAGGGTGCTTGGCGGGCATTTATATGATGAGT
>JAWOIH010000357.1:0-30199 GCA_046484725.1 Candidatus Desulfacyla sp.
TAGTGCGTGGCGCCGCGCTCGAGCCCCCAGTCCTTGATCGCGCTCGAACCGAGCACGGCCGACGTGGTGGCGACCGCGATCAAGGACTGGGCGCTCGAGCGCGGCGCCACGCACTACGCGCACGTCTTTCAGCCCCTCACGGGACTGACGGCGGAGAAGCACGACAGTTTCCTCGAGCCGGACGGCAAGGGTGGGGCGGTGGCCGAGTTTTCCGGCAAGCAACTCATCCAGGGCGAGCCCGACGCCTCCTCGTTTCCCTCGTCTTGATGTCCGAGTGCATGTATTGAACCTTGACATTGAGTTCGGCATAGTACTCGGTGAGGTCTTCGGCCATCCGTTTGGACAGGGTGGTCACCAGGACCCGTTCGCCCTTGTCCACGGTCTCCCGGATTCGGCCCAGGAGATCGTCTACCTGGTTGGCAGCGGGTCTGACCTCGATCTCCGGATCGATGAGCCCGGTAGGCCGAATGATCTGCTCCACGGTCAGCTCGCTCTGCTGGAGTTCATAAGGTCCGGGGGTGGCTGAGACATAGACGACCTGATGGGCCCTTTCCTCGAATTCCTCGAACCTGAGGGGCCGGTTGTCCAGGGCTGAGGGGAGGCGGAACCCGTAGCGGACCAGCGTCTCCTTCCTGGACCGGTCCCCCCGGTACATCCCGATGAGCTGCGGGACCGTGATGTGGCTTTCGTCGATGAACAGAAGGAAATCTTTAGGAAAATAGTCGAGAAGGGTAGGGGGGGGATCGCCCGGACCCCTCCCGGTCAGATGCCGGGAGTAGTTCTCGATCCCATGGCAGTATCCGATCTCGGCCATCATCTCCAGGTCGAACCGGGTCCGCTCCTCGATCCGCTGGGCCTCCAAGAACATGTCCTGGTCCCGAAAATGGGCCACCTGTTCAGTGAGTTCCTTTTTGATCTCCCGGATGGCCCGTTCCCGGATCTCCACAGTGGTGACATAGTGGGTGGCAGGATAAATCGCGACACGCGTCAGGTGATTCAGGGTTTTGCCGGTCAAGGGATCGATCTCCTGAATCGACTCCACTACGTCTCCGAAGAAGTTGATCCTGACGGCCCGATCCTCTTCATGGACCGGATAGATGTCCAGGACGTCCCCCCTGGCGCGGAAGCGGCCCCGGTAAAAATCCATGTCGCCCCGCTCATAGTGGATGTCCACGAGTTTTCGGACCGCATCCTCCCGGGACATGATTCCGTCGGTCTCGAGGTAGAGGAGCATGTCGTAATAGGCCTCGGGCGAGCCGAGGCCATAGATGCACGAGACGCTCGCCACGATGATGACATCGTCCCGGTCCAAGAGGGACCGGGTGGCCGCGTGGCGCATCTTGTCGATCTGCTCGTTGATGTGGGAATCCTTCTGGATGTAGGTATCGGTCTGGGGGATGTAGGCCTCTGGCTGGTAGTAGTCGTAGTAGCTGACAAAATATTCTACGGCGTTGCGGGGGAAGAGGCGTTTCAGTTCGCTGTAGAGCTGGCCGGCCAGGGTCTTGTTGGGCGCTATAATCAGGGCAGGCTTCCGCGACGCTGCAATCACATGGGCCATGGTAAAGGTCTTCCCCGACCCGGTGACGCCGAGAAGGACCTGGTGCCGCAATCCCTCTCGAACGCCCCCTGTCAACGCCCGGATGGCCTGGGGCTGATCGCCGCAGGGCGCGAGATCGGTTTCGATCTCAAACATCGAGTCTCCAGGTTGTACCCTTGGGTCCGTCTTGAAGGACAACCCCCATCTCCTTGAGACGGTCGCGGACGGCATCGGAAGCGGCCCAGTCCTTCTGTGCCCTGGCCACGGCCCGTTTCTCGATGAGGGCCTCGATTTCCTGGGGATCGATCCGGGGAGAGGCGTCCGTCAATCGGGCAAAGAAGTCGGCCGGTCTTTCCTGGAACAGGCCGAGGATGCGGCCGGCATCCACGATCTGCATCCGGTCGCTTTCGAGGGCGAGGCGGATGTTGTCATCCGTTGTGCCATCTGATGCGTCCATGACCCGGTTCATCTCCCTGACCTTTTCGAAGATGAGCCCGAGGGCCCCGCCCGTATTGAGGTCATCGTCCATCATCTCTATAAAGCGCTCCATGAATGGGGCAGGGGAAAAAGGCGCGTCATGGCGGACAGAGGGGAGACCGGTCAGCTCTTCCAGCCGCTGGAGGGTCCGGTAAATTCGAACGAGCCCTCCCTGAAGACCCAAAACATCGCTCCTGGAAAAATCGAGGGGTCCCCTGTAGTGTTTCGAAAGGAGAAACAGCCTGAGCACTTCGGGATGATATTCCTTGAGCGCATCCCGGATGGTCAAAAAATTGCCCAACGATTTGGACATCTTTTCAGATTCGACGGTCACAAAGCCGTTGTGGACCCAGTAACGGGCAAATCCCTCGCCGTTGGCGCACACAGACTGGGCCCGTTCATTCTCGTGGTGAGGAAAAAGGAGGTCTCTGCCGCCCCCGTGTATGTCGAAGGTGGGACCTAAGTAGCGATTGCTCATGACCGAGCACTCCAGGTGCCAACCCGGCCTTCCGGGTCCCCAGGGACTTTCCCACTGGGGCTCTCCCGGTTTGGCGGCCTTCCACAGGACAAAGTCCATGGGGTGCCGTTTATGTTCATCCACGGCAATGCGGCACCCTGCCTTCATATCCTCTAATTTCCTGCCTGAGAGTTGGCCGTAGCCTGTATAGGACTCCACGGAAAAATAGACATCCGTGCCCTCGGCATAGGCATACCCCCGATCCAGCAGGGTGGAGATCATGTCGATCATGCCGTGGATATGTTCCGTTGCCCGCGGTTCCACGTCCGCCTTCAGGACCCCTAACCTCCCCATATCCTCATAAAAGGCATCGATAAATTCCTGGGCCAGGGCGCTGGTTTCTTTCCCGGTAAGCCTCGCCCGTTCGATGATCTTGTCATCCACATCCGTGAAGTTGCGGACATAGGTCACATCATACCCCCTTGCCCGAAGATACCTCACCAGAACGTCGAACACGATGGTCGACCGCGCATGGCCGATATGACAGAGATCATACACCGTCACCCCGCACACATAGATGCCGACCTTCCCCTCTTCAAGCGGTACAAAGTCCTCTTTGGTTCGGGTTGCCGTGTTGTATAACTTAAGGGTCATTCACCCACTCCTTTTATATTGAAAAAACCGACCGAGGGACCCAAGGGACCCAAATGAGGGAAATGGATGGTTGGCTTTTCCGTTATATGACAACAGATATATCGCGCTCGGCTTGACTCGCGGTCACCTGATTCCTGGTAAGACTGACGACTGCAAATGCCTCCATGCCTTCGCCTTTGCCGCAAAAACCGAGGCGTTCGCTGGTGGTCGCCTTGATATTGATCCGGCCGATGGGGGCACCCAGGGTATCGACGAAATTCTCCTGCATGGTTTTAAGGTGCGGTGCGAGTTTGGGTTCCTGGGCCACGATGGTGGCGTCCAGATTGTTCAATTGAAAACCCTGTTCGTGCATCAGATCGGTCGCCGTCTTGAGGAGCAGTAGACTGGAAATCCCCTTGTAGGCAGGGTCGGCGTCCGGAAAATGCTGTCCGATATCCCCGGCCCCCAGCGCGCCGATGATGGCATCGATCACCGCATGGGTCAGGACATCCGCATCCGAATGGCCATCCAGGCCCACTGAATGAGGTATTTTCACTCCCCCCAATATCAGAGGACGGCCTTCGACAAGGCGATGCACATCATATCCGAAGCCGATGCGAAACAAGGGGACTCCTCGTGTGAGAGGTTCAAGGTTCAACGTTCAACCGCTCTCAATGGCAACTGCTGCAGTTGGTGCTGGAGCAGCCGGAACAGCCGCCTGAAGGGCCGGTGGCGGGCGTGAAGCTTCCGCTGCTCTTGAAGCCGCAGGCCGACATGAGACGGTTGACATTCGTTCCCTTGCAGTGGGGACAACTTACCTCTTCATCGCTTCTGAAAACCAGGGTTTCAAACGATTCTTTGCAGTTGGCGCATTTATATTCATAGATAGGCATTAGCTGTTTCCTTTCTCCTGTGAAGTGTCCAGACCCTCGATGACCGCGGCCGCCAGCAGGGGAAACATGATCTCGTGATGTCCCACCAGGCTGTACCCTCTTCCGCCTTCGAGGGTGGGTCGATGAACCACGTTGGTCATGGGCCGGTATTGTCGAATAAAGTCCATATTGACGGTCGTGACATCCCTGACCGCATGTCCGAGGTTCCGAACCAGGGCCAGGGCCTTTAGAAAGACCTCGGGCAGGATTACCGCAGACCCGAGATTGATGAATACGCCCCCCTCCAATTCTGAAACGAGCCGGGCGAATATCCGGAAATCGCGATGGGAGGTCTTTCCGATGGCGGCCCCATCCGCACTCGGATGGAAATGAATGATGTCGGTTCCGATGGCCACATGTACGGTAACCGGGACATCAAGGGTGCAGGCCCTTGCGAGAAGACTGTGGCGGATGTAGGGAAAATCCTCCCGGATCAGCATGGCCCCTACAGACTCTCCGAGTCCACGGTCATGCCGGGCCCCATCTGCGATCGCGGCATTAAGAAATCTTCCAGTCTCTTCAGCCATGCCGAAGGCGCCGCTTCCGATTTCCGCGGCCACATCCTCCGATGTCTTTCCGATCATGGCCACTTCGGCATCGTGAATGATGCAGGCCCCGTTCATGGCCAGGCCGGTGATGACCCGACGCTCCAACAGATCAATAATGATGGGATTAAGCCCCACTTTGACGGCATGGGCGCCCATGGCAAGAATCACAGGTTTCTTTGAGGCGACGGCCCGGACGATCCATTTTCGGATTTCCATAAGATCGGTCGCTGCCAGGATACCCGGTAACGAGGCCAACCACTGGGTCATGGAATCCCCGGCAATCCAGGGTCGACCAAAAGCATCAATGCTGACCTTGCTTCGCCTCTCTTCCAATGGATAGGATGTTACGCCATCCAAGGATATCGGTTTTCGGTCGCTCATGTCATGTTCCGTTGAGGCTTTAGTCTGGGCTTTCTCGCAGGATTTCACTGCCTTTCAATCGCCCTCCAGGTCTTTCTGAAAAAGGATGTAATCCACCAGATGACAGACGATGTGCTCCGCCAGGAGATGGGCCTCCTGAATACGGGCAGTCACATCGCTTCCCGCAATGAGGGCCGTGTCCACCATTTCCGCCAGTTTTCCCCCATCCTGTCCCAGGAGTCCCACGGTATATATTCCCTGGTTTTTAGCTGCCTCGACTGCCAAGACAACGTTTTTCGATTTTCCGCTGGTGCTGATGGCCAACAGGACATCCCCTTTGACGCCGAGGGCCTTTACCTGTTTTGAAAAGACCTCTTCAAATGAATAATCGTTCCCGATACTGGTAATCACGGAGGTGTCCGTTGTCAAAGCCAGTGCGGGGAGCGGGGGCCGTTCAAGCTGAAACCGGTTAACGAATTCCGCTGCCATGTGCTGTGCATCGGCCGCACTTCCCCCATTGCCGCAGATCAGCAGCTTACGGTCCCTCAAGAAGGCTGAGGCGATCTTTTCAGCGACGTCAATAATGGCCGATGCATTCTCACGGATAAATGCTTCGTTGGTTTCAATGCAGCGTTTCACGATTTCTTGAATGATCCGTTCCATATTAAGCCCCATTTTCCGCCGAGCGTGCGGCACCAAGATCCCGGATGGCCCGGGCAACCACCTCGAACTCGCCTTCCTGGATGGTCCTGACGTCGAGCATCACCCTGTCTCTCTCAAGCCTCGTAATCACAGGAGGGTCATATGACCTGAGCCGGACCTCCATTTGATGTGAAGAGAGGGTCCCCGGGATCAGGCAGAGGAGCCGGCTCTTTAATTCCTGAAGGGGGAGGGCGCCCCCGCCCACTTTTGAGGCCCCGTCCATCAGCTCTATGGAGAAACGATCGCTTCCACAGGATTTGACCAAGGCGTACAGACGTTCGGCCTTTGCGGCAAGGGAATCATAGCCCTGACATATCATCTGGAGGGTCGGTATGTTTTCTGTAACCGTCTGAGGGTCCCTGTAGAGCCTGAGGGTCTCTTCGAGGGCCAAAAGCGTTAATTTATCGATTCGAAGCGCCCGATTCAGTGGATTCTTTCGGATCGCTTCCACCAGGTTCCTCTGGCCCAGGATAATCCCGGCCTGGGGACCTCCCAGCAGTTTATCGCCGCTGAAGGTGACCAGACCGACCCCCTGTGACAGTGCCTCCTGAACAGTGGGTTCCTTGATCAGACCGTATGTAGAGAAATCAATTAGACACCCGCTCCCCAGATCCTCCATGACAGGGACCCCATGCCGATCTCCCAGGTGAACGAGTTCCGGCAGGGGTACGTCCGAGGCAAACCCCACCACCTGAAAATTGCTGGTATGGACCTTGAGCAGGAGGGCCGTATGAGGGCCGATGACCTCTTCGTAATCCTTGAGGTGGGTCTTGTTGGTGGTCCCCACCTCCACCATACGGGCGCCGCTCTTGCGCATGACGTCCGGTATGCGGAAAGAGCCCCCTATTTCGACCAACTGGCCGCGAGACACCACCACCTCGCGGCCTCGGGCCATGGTCTCGAGGGCGATGAGTACGGCCCCCGCATTGTTGTTGACCACCATGGCGGCCTCGGCCCCGGTCAGTTCCCTGAGGATTCCCTCCACATGGACATAGCGGCTTCCGCGCCTTCCCTGGTCCAGATCATATTCGAGATTGCTGTACCCCCCGGCGATGGACCGAAATCTCTCGATCGCCTTTTCGGGGAGGATAGACCGGCCCAGGTTGGTATGGACCACCACTCCGGTGGCATTAATGACGCTTCGGAGGCTTGGCCGGGATATGACCCCCAGCGTTTCCATCACCTGCGATAAGACCGAATCAAGATCCAATTGAGTAGCTGCCCCTTTGACCTTTCCATGCCTGATATCCGACCTCAGCAGGTCAAGGACCTGATGAATGGCCTTCAGTACGAGCGTCTTTGGATGGGATGCCATTGCGCTTTCGACGGCCGGATGGATCAGCAACTGGTCTACGCCGGGGATCTGTCTGAATAATGCCTGCTTGTCTGTTGTCATGACTCGCTACCCTCCTTGAGGCCTCCATAGGATCCCCGGTTTGAATCGAAACGGCTCGAAGGGGTTTCCCTTAGAAACTTCTTTATAGGGGACTTTTGTCAGAGCGTCAAATGTTTCGTAATGCCTGCAACGCTCCGTCTGTGCGGGGTCCTTCCTGTGGATACGGTTTAACACCCTTCTCCCACCCTCACGGATTGGGCCGAGACCCGGAATCAGAGGTAATGGGTTGCCCCGAAAAATTAAGCTTGCAAAGAAGGAGAGCCCCTGTTATATTTACTGACTTAATGGTGGATGTAGCTCAGCTGGCAGAGCACTGGGTTGTGGCCCCAGTTGTCGAGGGTTCGAGCCCCTTCATCCACCCCATAATCAAAATCAAGGGGTTAGCTAATATAGCTTAACCCCTTTTTTATTGAAAAAACGGACTATTCCAGTTCCTTTTCCAAATCTTTACACAAATTCCGTACAGGGTGAACTCGCTATCCCCTATAACCCGGAGTACCCTTCCATTTAGGGGGAGTTCAAAGAAAGTCCGCCACTGACTATCCCATGCAAAGGCTTTGCAATAGAAGGCGATGACCTGGGAGGTTATTTTTCAAAGAAGCAAGGTTGAAATTGACTTAAAAATCGACATCTGATATTTTAACAAATTATCCCAATTTCCGGAGGCACATTTCATGGACTACAAACAAACTCTCAATCTGCCCAATACCCCATTCCCGATGAAGGCCAACCTGGTGAAGCGGGAACCGGAGATACTCGAAAAATGGGAGCGTATGGATCTTTACAGGATTATCCGAGAGTCTTCAACCGGTCGGAAACGCTATATGCTGCACGACGGCCCCCCTTATGCCAACGGCAATATCCATATGGGGACCGCATTTAACAAGGTGCTGAAGGATATCATCGTCAAATCCAAGCAGATGGCCGGGTTTGATGCGCCCTATGTCCCGGGTTGGGATTGCCACGGCCTTCCGATTGAGCACCGGGTCGATGGTGAACTCGGGCCCAGGAAGCTGGAAATGTCCCAGGTGGAGATTCGGAGGTTCTGCCGCCAATACGCTGAGAAATTTATCGATATCCAGCGAAATGAATTCAAGCGCCTGGGGGTTTTGGGTGAATGGGACAACCCCTATCTGACCATGAATTATCCCTATGAGGCCACCATCGTCAGAGAGTTCGGCAAATTTGCGCTGAACGGGAGTCTGGTGAGGAGCAAGAAGCCGATATACTGGTGCATCTCGTGCAAAACGGCCCTGGCTGAGGCGGAGGTGGAGTATGCGGAACATCGCTCCCCTTCCATTTTTGTCAAATTCCCGATGGCATCCGGACTGGATCGTTTGGACCCGAAGCTGAAGGGAAAACGGGTTTCCATCGTGATCTGGACGACCACGCCCTGGACCCTCCCTGCCAACCTGGCCGTCGCCCTTCACCCGGATCTGAAATACGCCGCCGTTGAAACGGAAAAAAACGAGGTCCTGGTTTTGGCGGAAGGGCTTGTGGACGTTTGCATGAACACGTTCGGTATCGATTCCTACGAGGTAATTAATCTGTATAAGGCCGCTGATCTGGAAGGCCTTGAGGCAAGACACCCTTTGTATGACCGGCGTTCCGTGATTGTCCTGGCGCCTTATGTGACGTTGGAGGCCGGAACCGGGTGCGTTCACACCGCCCCCGGACATGGGCGGGAAGACTATGAGACGGGACTTCAATATCACTTGGAGGCCTACTCCCCTGTGGATGATGCAGGTTGCTTTACCCCGGACGTCGAATACTTCGCCGGTATGGAGGTGTTTGAGGCAAACCGGGCGGTCAATGATAAGCTCAGAGAAGTGGGTGCGCTCCTCAAGGAGCAGGGGATCTCCCACGAGTACCCCCATTGCTGGCGGTGCAAGAAACCTGTCATCTTCCGATCGACCGAACAATGGTTTATTTCCATGGAGAAAAACAATCTCAGAAAGAATGCCCTGGATGCCATCCGAAAGGTCTCCTGGATCCCTTCGTGGGGCGAGGATCGGATCTACAAGATGATTGCCAACCGGCCCGACTGGTGTGTTTCCCGCCAGCGGGCATGGGGCGTCCCGATCACCGTCCTCTTCTGCAAGGCATGCGGCGAACCGGTTGTATCGCAGGAGATCATTGACCATGTGTCCGCCATGGTTGAAAAATTCGGGGCGGATATATGGTTTATGAAGTCGGAACAGGAGCTGATGCCATCGGGCACAACCTGCCCCAAATGCGGATCGGACCGGTTCAGCAAAGAGACCGACATCCTGGACGTCTGGTTCGACTCAGGCGTCAGTTATGCAGCGGTCATGGAAAACCGGAGCTATCTGGACAGTCCCGCAGATCTCTACCTTGAAGGAAGCGACCAACACCGGGGGTGGTTTCACAGTTCCCTTCTTTGCTCGGTCGGGACCCGCAACGAGGCCCCCTACCGAAATGTCCTGACACATGGCTTTGTGGTGGACGGGGCGGGAAAGGCCATGCATAAATCGGCCGGGAATGTCATCTCGCCCGAAGAGTTGATCAAGCACTATGGCGCCGAAATTCTGAGGCTCTGGGTGGCTGGAGAAGATTATCGGGACAATATCCGCCTTTCAGAAGAAATCCTTCAGCGGCTGACAGAGGCCTACCGTCGGATCCGGAATACCTGCCGCTACCTTTTAGGCAATTTGAACGATTTTGACCGGGAGACCGACCCGGTTCCCTATCATCAGATGGAAGAACTGGACCGCTGGGCCCTCAGCCGGGTGCAGGGATTGAGTCAACGGGTTCTGAAGGCATATGAGGATTTCAATTTTCATTTGGTTTATCACAATCTCCACAACTTCTGCGTACTGGATCTCTCATCCTTTTATCTGGACATCATCAAAGACCGGCTGTACACATCGCCAAAGACGTCCCCGGCAAGACGTTCGGCCCAGTCTGCCATGAATGAAATCCTGGAGGTCCTGGTACGATTGATGGCCCCTGTCCTCTCTTTTACGGCCGATGAGATATGGCAATATATGGACGTGAAAGGCCGTGCCCGGAGCGTGCATGCCGATTGTTTCCGTCCGGTAATCGACACATACAGAGATCCGGAATTGGAAAAGGTGTGGGAACAGATCATCGCTGTCCGGAAAGAGGTCACCAGGATTCTGGAAATCGCACGGAAGGAAAAGAGGATCGGACACTCTCTGGACGCATCTGTTCGATTAGGTGTTTCCAAGCAATTAAATGAATTGCTCAATGGTTATATCGATCATTTAAAGTTTATCTTTATTGTTTCATCAGTCTCCATGGCAGACATCGACCAGATGGATGGGGGGCATGAGAGTGAGATGGTCCCCGGATTGAAGGTGGAGGTGTCTCCTTCAACCGACCCCAAGTGCGAACGGTGCTGGGTCCACGATCCTTCTATCGGGGAAGACAGTCATCACCCCACGATCTGCAAGCGATGCCGAAACGTTTTAGAAAAAATTATGCCTTGATGATCGGTCCCGCCCTGGGTGTTGTCATCCTGGACCAGATATCAAAGGCAATGGTAACCGCCGCCCTGAGGGTCCACGAGTCAATCCCTGTGATACAGGGCCTTTTCAATCTGGTCCACGTCAGAAACCGGGGCATGGCCTTCGGGCTTATGAGCAGATCCCATGCGGATGCGGCCTTCTGGTTCCTTGTGGGAGCCAGTTTCATGGCCATCGGGCTGTTGCTCTTCTGGTTTTTCCGACTCAAGGAAGACGATGCCCGGATGACGCTGGGACTTTCACTGATCCTGGGCGGGGCCATCGGCAACCTGATCGATCGGGTTCGGTTTCGAGAGGTCGTGGATTTTCTCGATGTGTTCTGGGGGCCATATCACTGGCCGGCATTCAACGTGGCGGACGCGGCCATCACCGTGGGCACGTTCTGGGTGGCCATCTGCCTTATTTTCCGGCCGTCATCGACGGATGAGACGCTCTAAAGACAGTCGTGCAAGCCAATAGCCAAGGTGGATCATGTTTCCAGATCTTTTTTCCATAGGCCCGTTTACCCTTCATACATACGGTCTTTTTGTGGCCACCGGCTTTCTGGTGGGCCTCATGGTAACCATCAAGATTGGAAAGGCCGAGGGGATAACGCCCCAGCAGACCATGGATATCGGTTTTCTGATGATCCTGGCGGCCATTGTCGGCTCCAGGCTCATGTATGTCCTCATGAATATCTCTTATTATATGAAACAGCCTATGGATGCCTTAAAGATGTGGCAGGGAGGGCTCGTCTTTTCAGGGGGTATTGTCTGCGTGGTTTTGGCCGTCACCTGGTATACGAGAAGACATCAGTTTTCATTCTGGAAAATGGCTGATATATGGGCGCCCGCAATGGCTGTCGGTCAAGGCATCGGCCGGATCGGGTGCTTTATGGCGGGATGCTGCTATGGTAAACCTACAGGGTCCAAATGGGGGGTGGTGTTCACAGACCCTCATTCCCTGGCGCCCTTGAACATCCCCCTCCATCCGACGCAGCTCTATTCTTCTGTCGGCAATTTTATCATCTTTTTTGTCCTGCTGCTGCTTCACCGAAAAAAGACATTCGACGGACAGGTCTTTCTGTGGCTCCTGGTGCTGCACAGCACGGCCCGCCTCTTTGTGGAGCGTTTCAGGGGGGATGACCGGGGGATGGTGTTGGGAGGCGGCATGACGATCACCCAGCTTGTCACCCTGGTGATCCTAATGGCCGCCATTGTGACACTCTTCATTTTCAAACGGCGGGGGGCCGGAAATTAGCAGGTTCCGGTTTGGCTGTGGATCCAGCGATGATAGGGCGTGTCGCGATACGACTCATCCCCCTTGCTTCTGAATATGGGCGATGGCCTTTCTGATCCTTTTGATCACTGTTTCCCTCCCCAGTATTTCCATGACCTCAAAAATCCCGGGGCTGGCCGTCCTGCCCGTCAGCGCAACCCTGAGCGGCTGTGCCAGTTTCTTGAGCGTGATCTCCTCTGACTCCAGAAATTGGGCAAACAGTCTTTCGATGTCTTCGTGATCAAATTCGCCAACGGCTTCAATCCGCCGGCACAGCTTCTCAAAAAGGGCCACGACATCCTGTTTAAGAAACTTGTCCTCGCCCTTTTTCTCATAGTCGATGTCGTCCGACAAACAGAAACGGGCGCCTTCAACCATGTCGACCAGGGTTTTGCTTCGAACCTTGAGGATTGAAGCGATGACGGCTATTTTCTTTGTGTCCAGTTCCTGAAAACCCTCTTTCTCCAGGAAGGGCCTCAGGCGTTCCGCCAGAGACTCATCGGAGGACTCACGGATATGCCAGGCATTGAGGTCCAAAAGCTTTTCCGCATTGAACACCCCTGCGGCCTTTCCCACGTGGTCCAGTGAGAATTTCTCTATCAGTTCTTCCACGGAGAATTTTTCCTGATCTCCATAGGACCACCCCAGCCTGGCAAGGCCGTTGAGCAGGGCATGGGGCAGGTACCCCATATCGCGGTAGGCCAGGACCGACATGGCCCCGTGCCGTTTGCTGAGTCTCGTACGATCAGGGCCAAGAATCATCGGCAGGTGTGCATATTGGGGAATGGGTTCCCCCAGGGCCTTGTAGATCAATATCTGGCGCGGGGTATTGTTGACGTGGTCGTCTCCCCTGATGATGTGGGTCATCCCAAGGCTGATGTCATCGGCCACGACGGCAAGGTGATAGGTCGGGCTGCCGTTTGAGCGGCGGATGATGAGGTCGTCCAGTTCCTCGTTATTGAAGCGAATCGGGCCCTTTACCAGATCATTAAACTGTGTGGTCCCTGACAGCGGGGTTTTGAGCCTGACGACCGACCCCGTGGCCGGGCCGAGGCCCAGATCCCGGCACGTGCCGTCGTATTTAGGCTTGAGACCCTCCCTTTTTGCCTCCTCCCGTTGCCGCTCCAGGGTTTCAGGCGAACAATGGCAGTGGTAGGCCTGGCCTTTCTCAAGGAGGCGATCAATGACCTCATTGTATATGTCGTATCTCCGGGACTGAAAATAGGGTCCTTCGTCCCAGTCAAGGCCGAGCCACTCCATGGATTTCAGAATAGCGGTGGTGGCCTCTTCTGTCGATCTCTGTTCATCGGTGTCTTCAATCCGCAAGATGAATTTTCCACCCCTCTGTCGGGCGAAAAGCCAGTTGAACAAGGCCGTCCGTGCCCCACCGATGTGGAGATAGCCGGTAGGGCTGGGTGGAAACCGGGTTACTACGTTTTCGTTTGACATTACGCTTAAAGGATCCTCCGCTTCATAAACGTCATAAATTTTAACCAATAATAGAATGTATAGGTCCGCTAAACAAAAGCGCTCTTGTGTGTGCGAACTGTGTGAGCATCGTCTCTGGCCAGCAAAAAGCCGGTCTCACGGGTGTGGAAACCTGGGGTTGGGACCTCTTTAGGCAGACTGTGTTGGGTTTCGCTCCGTTCTACCCAACCTTCTGCAACAGAATCCTCAATCCGGCGCCTGACGCCTGTCCGCTGGGGCCACTGACCATTGATATCTTACCCGAAGTGATGCGACGCTCTTATAAAAGGATCAATCATCGGTGGAATAAACCCAGTTATAGCGCAGCGGGGTCGTGTGAGGGGCATCCAGCTTGGGATGGAGAAGTTCGTCTCGAAGCGTGAGCCAGTTGTACGCCGGCCGGATCTTTCTCAGTTTGCCGTCCTTTGGCGGTCTCGAATGGGCTGTATAGGAATAAGATGCCTCCAGGATGCCCAGACTGGAATCGTTTCCCTCATGGAGATAGTTTGACTGAAGGGACTCCACCGTGATATTCTGGGCCTTGGCCAATGCTGCGATCTGTTTTTCGTTAAACTGTATCAGGAAAAATTTTGACACGCCCCTTTCGGAGTATCTGTACATGATCCGTGACTCTGCACTCGATACAAAAACGGTCGAAATGGAATTCAGATTCCTTAAGAGCTGGGCCGCGATGAGACCGGCCGTTCGTCTTCCCCCGACGCTGTGGTGACAACCGTAATATTCAAAGAGCTTGTTCTGGAGAATCCGGGCCTCTTTCTCTCCATTCTCATATAGACTATTTTGAATATACCTGAGCCATTTGGTCAGATCTTCCGAAGCGTCGGCAATGGGCCAGTCAATTTTCACATGAAAATGAGTGAAAGCATACCGGTTCTTTTTTTTGATCGTGGGATCCTGCTGTATGAGCAATGCATAATCGATATCCAATAATTGTTCGATAAAATCAAAAAATCCAGGGGCGTCAAAATAGCGGAGATTCTGATGGAAGCGTTTGTAAAATGAAAATTCGGCCAGGTATTGAAGATTTTTTTTTACAACACTGTTTTCCGGAAAAAACCGGATATAATTTTTCAATTCCGTACTGAGCACGCCCTCGCAGAGGATGACAAGAAAGGTGTTGAAAAACTCCGACTCCTTTTCCATCTTTTTAGATTTTGGCTTGAGTTCACTTTTTTCAACAAAACTGTATTGCGCCCCATTTTTCTGGTAATTGTAAAAAGAGTCTATCATTGAGATTTTTACGAGGCGTCGTTCAAGTGCGTCTCTCAACAGCTCGTAGATGGAGCGCCTCAATTTTTCATAGTAGCTTAATTGTTCTCTGAACTTCCACATGGACAATTCGTCCTCGCACCCGCTTTTCAAGGATGCCTTTGAAAAATTGTAAAATCCATCAAGGGCAGGTCAGATTACAATCTTAACCACAGGGATATATGGGATATTTCGAAGCCCCATCCCGATTTTCCACGGGATAGGTCCTGTCGCAGAGATTGGGCCTCTGGTTTGGAGTGCCGAGCCTACGCCCCGGAGGGCAAAAGGGGCGTTGTTCAGAGGTCCTGCCTACATCAATTTTGCCTTGGACATAGTGGGTCAAAATCGATGTGGCATATTATTAGAAAATGTGATAAGTGTCAATAAAAAAGAAACTTTTTGGATCGAGCGATCAGCATGCAAGCGTTCCTCTGGAGGTGTCGCCTCCGACGGGGCACATAAATATATTGACAAAACAGGAATTTTTTATATATTCACTTACTTTTGCTTTCAAACGCATCGGATGCGCCCCGTCTTCAATATGGGGTCACCACCCATGATTATTCGCTTACGAGAGATGTTGCGGGGTCCCCGTCACTTTGATCTCAGGTTTGAATCAAACTGGTGGAGGAGTGAAGGTTCCAATGATCAGATCCTGGGCCTTGACGGACCCCTGGATGTTCATCTGACAATTTTCAAAGAAGGAGGTCGTCACGTTGTCGATGGCCGCCTCTCAGGGAGAATTCGAGTCAGATGCGATAGGTGCCTGGACGCCTATTCCCATGGGGTGCGGTCTGAATTCAACCTGCTCCTTTCGTCCCCGCTTCCTGAAACGGTCGGGAGTGAGATTGCACTCTTGGAAGAAGACATGTCGGTCGATTTTTTGGTCGATGATGCGATCGAGGTAGACCATCTTGTCAGAGAGCAAATCTACCTCACCCTGCCGATGAAATTCCTGTGTCATGAAGCCTGTAAAGGGCTTTGCCCTGTTTGTGGGGCGAACCTCAACCGGGAAGAATGCGCGTGTCAGGAGAAAAGGGGGCATCCGGCATTTCTGAAGTTAAAGGAACTGGGATTCAACAGGGATTGAAAAGTAAATTGCAGAATTTCTGAGACGTAATATTAATCACATATATCTTGAGCCCTCCGTCCGGAACATGCGTTTCTATCGGGGGCGAAGCGGAGTGAATCTGATATGGCTGTACCCAAAAAGAAGAAATCAAAGTCTAAGCGGGATACGCGACGTGCGCACGATGCTATCCAACTGCCTAATCCCGGCACTTGCCCTCAGTGTCACGAACCGGTTTTGCCTCATCATGTGTGCCCCGAGTGCGGGACCTACAGGGGCAGGACGATCATAAAAATAAAAGAGAGCTGATATGAACGTGGCCGTGGACGCCATGGGGGGTGACCATGCCCCTGAATTGGTGGTTCAGGGTGCATTGGATGCTGTTGCCGAACTCGGCATCAACATCATTCTTGTCGGTCATGAGAAACGGGTGACAGAGGCGCTCAATGGGCATCCGGTGGATAGCCATATTTCCTTCCATCACTGCGAAGATGTCGTGCGAATGGAAGAGTCGCCGCTGAAGGCCTTGCGCAAAAAGAAGGATGCCTCGATCCGGGTGGCCTTTGATCTCGTGAAAAGCGGCCATGCGGACGCCGTGATCAGTGCCGGCAATTCAGGGGCGACACTGGCTGCCGCTGTCATGACATTGGGCCGCATGCAAGGGGTCGATCGACCCGCGATTGCGGGCATTCTACCTACGGAGAGGGGTCCCGTCGTTCTTATCGATGTCGGCGCCAATGTGGACTGCCGACCATCTCACCTGTTTCAATTCGGGGTGATGGCCAATGCCTTCGCCTCTTCTTGTCTCGGGATAGACGACCCCACGGTGGGTCTTTTGAGCATCGGCGAAGAAGAGGGTAAGGGAAATGAACAGGTCCGTCAGGCCCGTGAACTTTTTGTCAAAAGCGACCTCAACTTTGTAGGGAACGTGGAGGGTCGTGATATCCTTTCAGGCAAGGTCAAGATCATTGTGTGCGACGGTTTTGTCGGGAACGTGGTGCTGAAAATGACTGAGGGGACAGTGACGGCCATGGGACAGGTCATCGAAAGAGAATTGATGGGTTCATTCCTGGGACGGGCTGCCTTGATGCTGGGCCGCAACGCCATTTACAAATTCATACGGAGACTGGATTACGAGGAGCATGGCGGAGCTCCTCTGTTAGGCATCAACGGCGTCGGAATGATTTGCCATGGAGGATCTTCGGCCAAGGCGATCAAAAATGCCATCCACATCGCGGTCCAGTATGTGAACAACCGGGTTCTCGAAAAAATGACGCTTCAATTGAAGACGTCCAGATTCGCTTAATCCGGTCCATCGGGGGAAACCATGGAGCGTTCAAGTTCAAGAGTTGTCGTGATTACAGGAGGTTCCAGGGGAATTGGGCGTTCTGTAGCCCTCAAGTTTGCGGAAGAAAACGCCCGGATTATTCTGGCGCACTATGATGCAGACGCGTCTGCGGCCCGGGAGACCCTGGACACGCTCGACAGCAAGGGGGTAACGGCAGAGGCCCACAAGCTGGATGTCGCTTCCTTCGGGTCCGTAGACCGGTGGTTCGAGGATGTTTTCACGCGATTTGAACGGGTGGATGTCCTCATAAACAATGCGGGCATCACCCGAGACACCCTTTTGATGCGAATGACTGAAGCCGAGTGGGACGCCGTGTTAGGCGTAAACCTGAAGGGTGTATTCAACTGCACTCGAGCTGTCGTACGGCCCATGATAAAACAGAGAAGCGGGCGGATTGTCAATATTACATCTGTCGTGGGACAGATCGGAAATGCGGGGCAAGCCAATTATTCCGCCTCCAAGGCCGGCGTCATGGGCTTGACCAAGACAACGGCCCGCGAGTTGGCCGGAAGGGGCATTACCGTCAACGGGGTGGCCCCGGGTTTCATTGACACCGAAATGACGGCAGCGCTCCCGGCCAAAGTCAAGGAGGGCTTCCTGAGGCAGGTTCCGCTGGGAAGAATGGGGACACCCGACGAGGTGGCCGAGGTCGTGTACTGGCTCTGTTCAGATGCCGCCGGCTATATCACCGGACAGATCATTCATGTGAACGGCGGGATGTATATGTAGGGGGAGTCGCCTGGCGGGGGAAAGGGCGCCGCAAGTTTATGCCATCGGTTGTGAGTCATCCCGCTGCAATCTCAACTGAACGGAACGGTCTATTTTTGCAGGTATGCGTACGTAATTTTAACTATGGAGGTAACGTTTTATGTCAGCGGTTGAGGACAAAATTCGAAAGATCATTTGTGAACAGTTGGATGTTCCTGAAAAGGATGTGGTTCCCGAGGCTTCATTCGTAGATGACTTAGGCGCCGATTCATTGGACCAGGTGGAGCTGATCATGGCGATGGAAGAGGAGTTTGACGTCTCTATTCCGGACGAAGATGCGGAAAAGATCGGGACCGTGAAGGATGCCATTGATTATATTACAAAAGCGATTGAAAAGTAATTTCGGGGCCGGCCCCATGGGGACCTTATCGATCGGAACTCCGGTGTTCCGACATTTGCACAGTGCCGCCGCAGAGGCATACCAACCTCGAACAATAGCATCTGAAGGAGCAGGAAGATGGCCAGAAGGGTTGTGGTGACAGGGTTAGGGATGGTTACTCCCCTGGGAACCGGCGTCGAGAAAAGCTGGGAAGCGGCATGCTCTGGCACATCAGGGATTGCACCTATTACCAAGTTTGATGCGACGGCCTTTACATCACAGATCGCAGGCGAGGTCAAGGATTTCAGGCCGCAGGACTTCATGGATAAGCAAGAGATCCGGCGCTTTGATATATTCATCCACTATGCCATTGCATCGGCAAGGATGGCCATGGAGGATGCAAAGCTGAAGATCGACGCCGACAACTGCTATCGGGTTGGGGTTGTGACCGGAACGGGTCTGGGCGGGCTTTCCACGTTGGAGCATTATCACTCTGTCCTTTTGGAGAAGGGGCCGAAGCGGATCAACCCCTTTTTTATTCCAGGGATTATTGCGAATATGGTCCCCGGACAGATCGCCATCGAGTTTGGCGTCAAAGGTCCGAATCTTTCCATCGAGACGGCATGCGCAGCCAGTGCACATGCCGTGGGAGAGTCCTTCCGGATGATACGAGACGGCATTTCAGATGCCATGATCACCGGCGGCGCCGAGGCGGTCATTACCCCTCTGGCCCTTGGAGGCTTCTGTTCCATGCGTGCCCTTTCCACGAGAAATGATGCGCCCGAAAAGGCCTCCAGGCCTTTTGATCTGGATCGAGATGGGTTCATCATGGGTGAAGGCGCCGGGATACTCGTCCTGGAGGAACTGGAATCCGCACGCCAAAGAGGTGCAACGATCTACGCTGAAGTTGTCGGTTACGGGCTGACGGGCGATGCCTATCACGTTTCAGCTCCCGATCCCGAGGGGGAAGGGGCGATTCAATGCATGAGAATGGCCCTTGACTTTGCGGGGCTCCGGCCCGAAGAGATCGATTACATCAATGCCCATGGCACCTCCACCAAACTGAACGACCTGTCGGAAAACAAGGCCATAAAGGCTGTATTTGAAGAGCATGCCTATAAGCTCTGCATCAGCTCCACAAAGTCGGTTACCGGTCATCTCCTCGGTGGGGCAGGGGGTGTGGAGGCCATTTTCATGGCCCTGACATTAAAAAATGGGATCATCCCTCCAACCATGAATTACGAGACGCCTGATCCGGAATGCGATCTGGATTATGTCCCCAACGTTGCACGGAAGGCGGATGTCAAACTGGCCATGTCCAATTCATTCGGATTCGGCGGCACCAATGCCAGCCTTATCTTCAAGGCGTATGAAGATGACTAAGGAGGTATAGCCCGGAAGCAATAAGGTCTCGCGCAAAGACGCCGGGTTTTGAAAATGCAGTTTTCCGTATTGCCTTGAGAATCAAAACCGATGTCAGGAGACCCCTCCTCCAATGAACCGAAACCCATCAATCGCTTGTCACTCTGCGCCTGAACTTCCTGCGATCAGGGCCTCTGGACGTGGCCAGTCCGATCAGATCGTCAAATTGTTAATCCAAATTTTTTGTGAGGATTTGTCTTAAAAGCGATGTTAAACAAACCGAATCTTATGGATCTGGACCCGGAAGTCTACAATGCTATCAGGGCAGAGTTGGAAAGAGAACAGCGAAGCCTTGTCATGATTGCCTCGGAAAACTATGCCAGCCGCGCCGTGATAGATGCCCAGGCCAACGTGATGACCAATAAATATGCGGAGGGCTATCCTGGGGCACGCTATTATGGCGGATGTGAATCTGTTGACAGGGTTGAAATACTGGCCGTTGATCGGGTGAAACGGCTCTTTGGAGCTGAGTACGCAAATGTTCAGCCGCATTCCGGGTCCCAGGCGAATATGGCCGTTTATCTGGCCTTTCTCACGCCCGGAGACACCATCATGGGCATGGATCTCTCCCATGGCGGGCATTTGACCCACGGAAGTCCTGTTAATTTCTCAGGTAAATTTTTCAACCCCATTTATTATGGGTTAGATCTAAAAACTCAAGTAATAGATTATCATAATGTGAGAAAACTGGCCAGGGAGTTCAAGCCCCGGATGATTGTGGCCGGCGCGAGCGCCTACCCCAGACGGATCGATTTCGCGGCATTCGCCGATATTGCCCGTGAGTGCGGAGCATATCTCATGGTTGACATGGCGCATATCGCAGGCTTGGTTGCGGCCGGCCTTCATCCCTCGCCTGTCGGAAACGCCCATGTCATCACCTCGACCACCCATAAGACCCTGAGAGGCCCCAGGGGGGGATTTATCCTCTCGTCTGAAAAGTATGGCCATAAATTGGATAAAGGCGTTTTCCCCGGCACGCAGGGAGGGCCGTTGATGCATGTGATTGCGGCCAAGGCGGTCGCTTTTGGAGAGGCCCTCGATCAGACCTTTGTCGACTATCAAAAACAGGTCGTCATTAATGCAAGCGTGCTTGCAGAGGAGCTTATCGAATGTGGTTTTGAGCTGGTGTCGGGAGGTACCGACACCCACCTGGTCTTGATTGACCTGACCGCAAAAGGGATCACCGGGCTGGAGGCCGAGCGGTCTCTGGCAAACGCAGGCATTGTTGCAAACAAAAACAGCATCCCCTTTGACAAGCGGGGTCCCAAGGTAACGAGCGGACTGAGGTTGGGGACGCCGGCCCTCACGACGCGGGGCATGAAAGGACCCGAAGTGAGGCAGATATCGCGTTTGATCAAGGACCTGTTGGAAAACCCGGAGGACGCTCAGATACTGGAACGAACCCAGGGGATTGTCTCCGATCTCTGCAACAACTTCCCGATATATGATTAGGGAACGAGGAATTCAGGGTTTGAGGAATTTCGGGAATAGATTTTAACTCACGGTAGGTGGTTCTTATGTCCAGACCTTCCTGGGACGAATACTTCATGTCCATAACCGAGATGGTAGCCACTCGATCGACCTGTCTCAGACGTCATGTGGGCGCTATCCTGGTCAAGGAGAAAAGGATACTGGCCACCGGCTACAATGGCGCTCCGGCCGGTCTCAAACATTGTGAGGAGACCGGCTGTCTCCGGGCGAATGGGTCTGTACCCTCCGGCATGAGGCATGAACTCTGCCGGGGATTGCACGCAGAACAGAATGCCATCATTCAGGCGGCCTGCCATGGAATTCCTATTAGCGATTCTACGCTGTACTGCACAAACAAACCCTGTATTATCTGCTCCAAGATGATTATTAATGCGGGCATCAGAACCGTTTTTTATAAGGATGGATATGATGATCCTCTGGCCGACACGATGCTGGCAGAGGCCGGCGTCCAGATTGTGAGGTTTCCCCCGTGATTTGCCCCTACTGCACCCAAATCGACAACAAGGTGATCGATTCTCGACTCAGCAAGGATGCCAGAACCATTCGACGGAGACGGGAGTGTATTGCCTGCGGCCGCCGGTTCACCACCTTCGAAAGGCTGGAAGACATCCTCCCGATGGTGGTCAAAAAGGACGGGAGACGCGAACCGTTCAGCCGTGAAAAAATCATATCCGGCATTCGTAAGGCATGCCAGAAACTGCCGATCGGCGTGGCCCGGATCGAGGAATTTGCAGACTCCCTCGAAACCCATTTCCAGGACCTGGGCAAGAAGGAGATTGACAGCTCAGAGGTCGGGGAACGGGTTATCAACAAGTTGAAGGAATGGGACGAAGTCGCCTATGTCCGGTTTGCCTCTGTATACAGACAATTCAAGGATATCAATGAGTTTATGTCAGAATTGGAAGAGATACTTAAGGCCAAGCAGGAGAAGGGGAATCCCTGAGCCGGGTATGCCGGAAAAGTGTCTAACGCGGGACGAACCCGCAACCCAATTTCGTCCCTTAGCTCGAAGCTGAAAGCTCAAAGGTGAAAGCGGGTTGAACGATCTTTTGAGCTTTGAGCTTTCAGGCTTGAGGCTAACATGGCTGGCTGCCTATGTATCCTCTGAAATGAACCCCCTCTATTAGATCTATCCATTATTGATGCGAAAAGAGTCAAATGACATAGATGTCGGGTTCATGAGGCTGGCCCTTCGGGAGGCGCGAAAGGGTTCGGGTCGGACCTCGCCCAATCCTGCGGTGGGCGCGGTCGTTGTCAGAAATGGAATAGTCGCCGCAAAAGGATATCACAGGCGTGCAGGTCTCCCCCACGCAGAGGTGGAGGCCTTGAGACGACTGGAAAACCGATGTCCGGGAGACACCTTTTATGTCACCCTGGAGCCCTGCAATCACGTGGGCAAGACGCCGCCCTGCACCCAGGCAATTCTTGAAAGCGGCATTCGAAGGGTGGTGGTCGGGATGAAGGATCCGAATCCACGGGTGACCGGCGGAGGGTGTGCCTTTCTGGAGGCCCATGGCGTCGATGTGACGGTCGGTGTTCTGGAGGCCGAATGCCGGCGGCTCAATGAAGACTTTCTGAAATCCGTTACAGACGGACGACCCTTTGTGATTGCAAAGTCGGCCATGACCCTGGACGGATGGATCGCGACCTCCACCGGTCACTCAAAATGGATCACCAACGAGGAATCGAGGGCCTTTGTTCACCGCCTGAGAGACAGGGTGGATGCCGTGATGGTGGGAATCGGAACGATCCTTGCGGACGACCCCTCTCTGACCACGCGACTGAAAACGAAGAGAGGAAGAGATCCCCTGCGGATTGTCGTGGACACGCACCTTAGGATCCCGCGCAACGCGAAGGTCGTGTCGCAGCATTCATCCGCCGGTACCCTGATCGTAACCGGGGAAGGTGCGGAGAGCCAGGATCTCGGGCCCTTTCAGGGGAATAGGATTTCCACTATCGCATGCCCGATCCGCGACGGGAAAATCGATCTCAAGGCATTAATGAGACGGTTAGGGGAGATGTCCGTCATGAGTGTCCTGGTGGAGGGGGGCGCCGCCATCATGGGATCCATGATAAGGGAGAAGTTGATCGACAAATTCTACATCTTCAAGGCGCCCAGGCTCCTTGGGGGAGATGACGGTATTTCCATGGCGGCCGGGCCGGGCCCCAAGAAGATGGACGATTCCATGGCCTTGAAAGAAATCCGGGTGAGACGATTCGGAGACGACACGCTGATAAGGGGCTACCCCTCGTATTAAATTTCAGAGAGGTTGAGAAGTTAAGAAGTTGAGAGGTTGATAGTGTGTGGGGTCGCTTTCAGGTGTGCCTTTTTGGCCGAACTCCCGATGCCCTAACGGGCAAACTGCAAACTGGGCACGCCTGAACAGGGAATTCTCAATATTCAATCCTCAATCTCACATACGGGTCGATCACCGGGTCGGCAGCCTGCCGATAATCCGTTCCCAGAGATCCGACAGGATCGGGCTTGCCTTTTGAGATGCCTCGATAACATCTTCCACCGAGGTCCGCCCCATGCAATCCGGAAGATTCACGTTGGTAATAACAGCGATAGTGAGGACCCTGAGGCCGGAGTGGACCGCGACAATGGTTTGTGAAACCGTGGACATGCCCACGGCATGCGCGCCGATCATCCTTAAAAATCGTGTTTCTGCGGGTGTTTCAAGGGACGGTCCCAAGACGCCCGCGTAGACACCCTGACGGATCATAATCCCCGACTGAACCGCCTCCTGCCGGGCGATCTTGATCAGATCTGAGGGGTAGGCCTGGCTCATGTCAGGAAACCGGGGACCAAATTCGTCGAGGTTGATGCCCACCAATGGGTTCGATCCTTTCAGATTGATGTGATCCGTGACGATCATAAGGTCGCCTTTGTCAAACTGCGGATTGAGCCCTCCGGCAGCGCTTGACATGAGGAGATAGCGCACCCCGAGACTGGCCATGACCCTGACAGGAAATGTGACTTCCTGAGGTGAATAGCCCTCGTAGAGATGAACACGACCTTCCATGGCAATGATCGATCTTCCGGCAATCCTGCCGGTTACCAACATCCCCTTGTGACCTTCAACCGTTGACCTGGGAAAATGGGGGATCGTTTCATAGGGAAGACGTAGGTCAGCCGTGATCCTCTCTGTGAGGGCCCCCAATCCTGTTCCTGTAATCATCCCGATCTCGGGCGTTTCGTTCAGCCTAGCCTTCAAGAAGGCCACCGCTTCCGATACCTTATTTTGCATTTAGGACCTCCTTTTTTTCCTGAAGCGTGCAGCAGTCGGGTCGTTTCCTCTCCAAGTAGGCCAGTAGGGGCAAAAAGTCAATATATTGCAGCAGACTTTGGTATGCCGTAGTGAAAACGGACGTGCCCCCTGGCCGGTGCCAATCTGTGAAATCAGTGAGTTTGGTGGTCGTGTTGAATGAGGCGTCAACGCCACACTTGCCAGGGATCATCTGTCTCTTTTGTCGCCTGGAATACTCAACAAAACATATCAAATCAATAGGATATCTTTCAATATGATTTCGTGGCGCAACATTTGCTTACCTCATAGAATCTGCAGGGAAGCTTTCACAACCCCATAATCTGTTGAAACAGTCGAACAGGTAGAAAGGGGTCTTCTTAAACACCGAAAAACGTTTGACAGGTATTGGAACAATAACTAGATTTATAATATTTTATAAGATTAGGAGTTAAACAATGGATGAGGAAGCTTTCATAAGATCGACTTTACTTAAAAAAGTTGCTTTGATTTTTAATATTGTATTTATCTCCACTTTCTTTGCATTCAGTTCTTCTGGAGAGAATAATCCTCGGCCCCTGCCTCAATATGAACCGGTGGTGGAAGATGAACAGGTGATAGAAGAGCCCACCGTGAGTATCCAGATATCCACCGCCCTAGTGAAAAGATCCAGACCCTATCATTCTATCATCCTAAAGGCTGCAAACCACTACATGGTAGATCCCGCCCTTGTCAAGGCGATTATCATGGCTGAATCGGGGTATGATCCTCAAGCCGTTTCCAGCGAGGGTGCAAGCGGGCTCATGCAGCTAATGCCCAAAACGGCCGAGTCATTGGGCGTGGAGGATGCGTTTAACCCCGAGCATAATGTGAATGCCGGCGTCCGGTATTTCAAATACCTTCTGGAGGAGTTTAATGACGATATCGAGCTGGCATTGGCGGCTTACAACGCCGGGAGCAGCACGGTCAAGCGACATCAGGGCATTCCCCCTATTAAGGCGACCCAGGATTATATAAAAAAGGTCTTTGCCTACTACCGCTATTATAAAAGCGAGGGCATTAACGAGACAGACAGTGCCTAAAGAGGGCCATGCCCGCAACCCAATGAGGGGTCCTGCTGAGACGGGAAAACCTCTTGTGATCCAGATAATTTTTTTGTTTGTGACAGAACACCAGGAAATAAGGCGCCAAAAGTCAGGATTTATATCTCTTCCATATCCCCTTTATCGACCTTCCCCCCTTTTTTCACCTTGACCTGTCTCTCCTCCCTGATATAAGTATACGCCGATGTTACGCGAAAAACCGGGCGCTTGGACGGCGGCATGCGCCGTCCGTGTGGGCCGTCCGGCAATCCATTCTACCCCGCAGGTCCTCAAACCGTGACATACCGGTATGCCGTACCCTGAGGGGGTTTCACCCAGGCGTAACGGACGGTTAAGACATGGATGGTGTATGCGCCATCCGGACATGCGACAAAATCGACTCAAAAGGGGAAATCAACAAGAGATGGACATCCCGAATCCAGAAGGGCAGGGGCGATTAATCGCCCAGGTGATCAACAAAGGCCTGTGTGTTCGATGCGGCGCTTGCGTTGGATTATGCCCCTATTTCAATTACTTTGACGGTAAAGTGGTGGTGATGGACCTGTGCCCTGCCGGCTCATTCCGATGCCTTCAGGTGTGTCCCAGGGCCGGTTACCATGAAACCTCGCCGATGGGCGGGGAGACAGCCGACGGCATCGGCGTGTGCAGCGAAATTCTGATGGCGCGGTCCACCGATGAAGCGGTCCGAAAGAGTTCGCAATATGGCGGCGTTGTATCCGCACTTCTCATCTATGCCCTTGAAAATGAGATGATATCCTCGGCTGTCCTGACAGACGCCGGAGACCCTTTCGCACCAAAGGGCAGGATGGCAGAGAAGAGGTCCGAGGTCCTGGATTGCGCCGGTTCCAGGTATTCGGCATCAGGGAGCCTGTCGGCGTTGAATAGGGCTATCAAGAAGGGCCACTCCCGATTGGCGGTGGTGGGCCTGCCCTGTCAGATGGAGGCCCTTGCCCGGATGCGTCTCATGCGGCCGGACGGGCAGGAGAGGTCCCAGGCGGTGTCGCTCAAAATCGGGCTTTTCTGCACATGGGCCATTGACTATCCACGCCTGAAGGCCTATCTGGCTCGGCAGAAAGTTGAGGGCCCTGTACTAAAATCCGATATCCCACCCCCTCCGTCTGAGGCATTCAAGGTAAAGACCCAGGTTGGCTGGAGAGATTTTCCCCTGTCAGACATACGGCCCATGGTCCAGAAAGGATGTTTCCTCTGTGAGGACATGACTGCCGAACAGTCCGACATTTCAGTGGGGACGGCGGAAGGCCGTGAAGGCTGGAACACGGTGATTGCAAGGACAGATACGGGGTCGCAGCTTCTAAAGCGCCTCATTGTGGGGGGCTGGCTTGAAACAGATGATCTGCCCGGCGCAAGCCTCGATCATCTGAAGGAGGCTGCCCGCAATAAGCGCGACAGGGCCAGACAGGCGGAAATTGATCGTTCAACAGAAAACGAGTGATGCATGAATACTATCAGTGAAAAGGCCGGAGGACGGGAACTCCTCCTTCAGGGAAACGAGGCGATTGCACGGGGGGCACTGGAGGGGGGCGTGAGGTTCTGCGCAGGGTATCCGGGCAACCCTTCATCGGAAATCATAGAGACCTTGATCCAGGCATCCCATGACCTCCCACTCTATGTTGAATGGTCGGTCAACGAGAAGGTAGCCCTTGAGGCCGCTGCAGCCGCCTCATTTGCCGGGTGCCGGGCACTGGCCAGCATGAAACAGAACGGCGTAAACGTGGTTTCTGACTTCCTGACCAATCTCGCCCTATCGGGGACCAAGGGGGGGCTGGTCCTGGTGACCTGCGATGATCCGGGTGGTATATCCAGCACCAATGAGGAGGATGCCCGGCTCTTTGCCCGCCTGGCCCAGATCCCGCTGCTTGAACCGGCCACGCCCCAGGAGGCACTGGAGATGACCCGGTGGGCCTTTGAGCTGTCTGAGATCATCGGAAATATTGTGTTGCTCCGGAGCGTGTCCCGGCTCTCCCATACCCGCAGCAATGTTCGTACCGGCGGGATCCCCGACAACGAGACAAAACCTGTCTTTGACACGAGCACGCCTTTTCACACATTCCCTGTGGTCGTTAAAGACAGGGCGAGGTATGACAAGCTGAAACGGGCGGTCAAGTTGTATGAGGCGTCTCCCTTTAACTGCTACCAAGGCCCGGACCGCCCCGAGGTTCTTATAATCTCATCCGGATGTGCGTGGAATTATGCAGCCGAGGCGGTCCAGATCCTGGGCCTCGGGGAAAGGGCAGGGGTCCTGAAATTAGGAACGACCTGGCCGCTCCCGAAGAGCGTGCTGGAGAAACATCTGGGAAGCTGCGACCGCATCCTCTTTGTGGAAGAGATCGATTCGTTTTTGGAAGACAACGTCAAGTCCTTAGGCGCGGACCTCGGCAAAGAGATCGGGCCCAAGGAATACATGGGCAGGGCATCAGGCCACATCCCTCTGTGCGGAGAGCTTTCTCCTTCGGTGATCCTCCACATCCTTGGAGATTTGTTCAGCATCTTGTGGAAGAATGTCGGCTATCAGTCTACGATCCAAGGACTTACAAAAGATGTCCTTCCTCCAAGGGAATTCGGGTTTTGTCCCGGGTGCCCCCATCGTGGGTCCTACTATGCCATTAAAACGGCACTGACCTGGGATGACCGGGATGGCTTTGTCTCCGGGGATATCGGCTGTTACAGCCTGGGTCTATTCCCCACCGGGTTCAGCCAGGTGAAGTCCGTGCATGCCATGGGGTCCGGACTGGGCATTGCCTCCGGCTATGGAAAACTGGATACATTCGGCTTTGATCAGCCGGTAATCACCGTGGTCGGGGATTCCACCTTTTTTCATGCCGGCCTTACCGGGCTGATCAACGCCACATTCAATCAATCCGATATCCTGCTCCTGATCTTAGACAACAGCGCCACGGCCATGACCGGATTCCAACCTCACCCCGGCAGCGGCGCCACTGCCATGGGAGAGCCGACCGTTCCGATCGATATCGAAGGGATTTGCCGGGCCTTGGGGGCTCACGTGGAGGTGGAAGACCCCTACGACATGGGAAACGCGGCCCAGACCATATACCGGCTTATGCAAAAGACCGGGCCCAGGGTTCTTGTGATGCGACGCAAATGCGCACTGGTCCAGGGTAGACAAGGGGGGTTCCCGTATCGAATGCGCGTCAATCCGGATCAGTGTCTGGGCGAGGCATGCGGGTGCGGTCGCTATTGCACCCGGGTTTTTCGCTGTCCGGGGCTCGTATGGGATAAAGGTGCCGGAAAGGCGAAAATCGATGAGGTGATCTGCGTAGGCTGCGGGATTTGCGCAGATATCTGCCCACAAGAGGCTATTGAGCGAGAGAAAAAACCATGACAAAGGTGTTGAACCTGATCATAACCGGAGTCGGCGGCCAGGGAAATGTCCTGGCATCTCAGATACTGGGTCATGCCGCAATCAATAAGGGCTTTCGCGTGACCATCGGCGAGACCTTCGGCCTGTCTCAGAGGGGTGGGCCCGTAATGAGTCACATCCGTCTCTCTGAAACCAGAAATTACGGCCCGCTGATACCGCCCAACGCGGCCCACGTCATTGTGGGACTGGAACCCCTTGAGACCTTACGGATTGTGGAGGAATACGGTAATGAAGAAACGATCTTCATTGCCAACTCAAGGCCCATACACCCCTTGAATGTGATTGCGGGCGATGTGGAATATCCCGACCCCGAATGGATCCGGGACATCCTGGAAAAGGCCGGCCGGAGGCTTTACTGGCTGAACGCCACGGACAAGGCCCTGAATCTGGGAGGCCCCATCATCCTCAACATGATCATGCTGGGCGCGCTCTGCGCACTTCCCGATTTTCCTTTAACAGCCGATGATATTCAGGGGGTTATTCAGACCATTTTTCCCGCGTCCAAACTCCCCGCAAATTTGAAGGCACTGCAACTGGGCGGAGATATGATTCGAACCCATGAAAATTGATCTTCATATACACTCCAATAGCTGCTCGGATGGCAAACTGACCCTGTCCGAGATATTCAAGGAGGCCCATTCCAGGAATATCGGGCTGATTTCCATTACCGATCACGACAATGTCGTCTGCCAGGGCACAGCAGAATCCCTGGCCTCCGAATACGGCATGCGCTATCTGTCCGGGGTGGAACTCAACATCGTCTTTTCACATCCCCGGTACAGGGACGGAAAGTCCGTATCCCTGGATGTCCTGGGGTATCAATATGATCCCCACGATTCTCCCCTCACCGATAAGATAGGGGAACTGATCGTGCATCGCCGGCATCGGGCCGAAGAGATTCTCGATAAAATCAACCGGGAATTCCGAAAGAGGGGATTGGCGCCTTTCACGGAGAAAGACCTCGAGGCCATTGAAGAGACGGTTGACGGCGCTTTTGGGAGACCTCACATTGCGAACTACATGGTCAAGAAAGGGATTGTTGCCACCCGGCAGGAGGCCTTTGACCGCTATCTGGTGGCCTGCAACGTGCCCAAAATGCCACTTTCTCTTGAAGAGGCCTCCACCCTGATCCGGGGGGCGGGTGGCAGATTGATGCTCGCCCACGGCAATGACCCCAATGGGACCTCCCTGGTGTCCCTGACAACATCCATCCAAGAACAATGCCGGATCATTCGGGAGGCCATGCTTCCTTTTCTGGACGGTCTGGAGTGCTGGCATTCGAGGCTCAGCCCTGAGACAACCTCGGCCTACATCGCGTTGGCCAGGGAGGAAGGGTTGATGGTCACGGGCGGGTCGGATTGTCATCAAGACCCGATTATCATGGGTACGGTCGATGTGCCGACATATGTGGCCGGACAGTTCGGCACCGGCGAGGCAGAAAACAGACCATGAATGATATCATCAAGGACCTTCAAGATCCTGCGGCC
>JAWOIH010000458.1:0-4674 GCA_046484725.1 Candidatus Desulfacyla sp.
CGTCCAGGGTGCCGCGATCGCGCAAGCCGCGCAAGGATGGCGGTACCGAGGGGCTGGCGTTGGCGCGACGCGCAATGTGGCCCGCGGTTCCACCTGTGTAACACTGTCACAGCATGCGAACGCTCCTTCGCTTGACCGGTGGTTGGGGTCATGACCCTCAGCCGCCCGACCGCGCGAGGTCGTTGAAACGCACGTGGGCGTTGTGGAACTGGAGGTCGACGTGCCCGACGGGCCCGTTGCGCTGCTTGCCGAGGATCACCTCGGCGATGCCCTGCTTCTCTGATGACCAATTCCGCCATGACGCCCATGCATGGGTGTTCAACGGTCAGCTACAGCCATGGCGGAAAGGTCTATCTGGCCCACAATGAGGATCTTTTTTACGCCTTTCACGATCTCATGTTCATTGTGAAAGCGCATCCTACTGGAAAGCCGTCATTTATCAGCTTCTGTTACCCGGGAATCTTGATGAGCATAGCGCCGTCCATGAACGACGCGGGGATTTTCTACAGCGGCAACTATATCACCGGAACCGTTTTAAAGGAGGGAGGAATTCCGCTCGCATTCATCGAACGATCCATTATGGAAGCCCAAACACTGGATGAAGCGATCCAAAAGGCCACCATCGACAACAGGGCCTATTGCTACCATGTCAACCTCGCTTCAAGAGACGAAGCAAAGGTCGTCAGCCTGGAGGTGGCGCCATCCACATATTATCTCCAGGAAGTGGAAGGGCTGTTCGCCCATACCAACCATTTCTTCCAGCCCGGCATGGAGACCTTTTCCGTGCAGGACCCCAATTCCCACTCGCGTCTCGAGGTGTTGACCGGGTTGGCGGATGGGTATGCAGCCCGGCTGGGCGATGTCTATGGGGACCTGCTGACGCAGTTTCTCTCGAGCCATGATCACTGGCCGGACTCACCCTGTGTCCACGCCCAAAATGAAGTCGACGCGCAAACCCTGGGAAGCACGCTCTTTGACGTCAACAACGGGACCTGGCGAATCGCCTACAACAACCCCTGTGAAAGGAAATTTCAGATGGTGGGGTTTTGAGGCCCTGCAGAACAGGATGTAATCAAATTCAAACATTACGATGTTCTCATTGTTTCCGTCGGTATTTCCTCTACGACCGAAAATTGCTTTCCGAGTTAAGCCGATGCGCCTGGGAAACCTTGAAAGAATTCTTCCAGGAGGTGGTTCCTGAAGAGGGCGCAGTTCCAGGGGCGGTAATTGCCATACGTACTTTCGGTGATTTCCTGGGATGGCATCCTCACCTGCATATTCTGTCTACAGACGGCTGCTTCTATGGAAACGGTTTCGCCGGGATTCCACGTGGCCCTACTGCTTGAATTGAAGCACCTGGAGGCCAGATACTTTTAGAAAGTCTTTAAGATGCTCCTCTCAAGAGGGAAAATCACGGACAATAGCGCTAAGCAGGCTGAGATACACAATGTGTTGTTCCTCCTTAAGGATGATTTTACCAATTGATATCACACGATTTTTACAATCTGACATACAGCCACGTCAAACCAAGCGAACCAGGCATCATCGGACCCACTAAAAATCCTTACCCATCCCTCCCATCCCTATCTACAAAGAAAATGATATCCCAACTCACTACTGTCCAAAATAAACTGAAAATGCTCTTTTGGGACAGGTAACTGCCTGATTTTACATGGTCAGATTTTATACTGTGATTTCAGGTTGCCTTTGCCCTCAGAATGCTGTCCAAAAGCGGGACGGCCAGAGACAGTGCCTTTGTAAGCCCAATAAAACCTCACAAGCATACAAATTAAGGGGTTTTGAGCGCTTCTGACGGCTTACGGTTAGATCGTCCGGAGCCTGACCCCTCCGGATGCTGTCCAAAGAAAAACCGATTTTGGACAAGAGTGATCCCAACTATTTCCGAAAGACGGAATGGTTGGGATATCCAGAAATCGTCCCGCCCGCACCCACACGTGACTTCTCTCTAAACTTAAGCAAATTTTAGTTAGTCCTTTTACAACGAAAATAGTATAGAAGCACTTCTCTCAACTAATCCAACCAATCTGACGAGGTCCTATGGCAGAAATCATGCCCACCAAGAAAGCGGCAAATTATCTGAAGCGCCATGAAATCAACATCTGCAGGTATGCCGTTGAAGGTGTAATTCCGGCAATCCGCATTGGCAGGGTCTGCGTTTTGACAAGGAAGTGATCGACAACTGGCTCAGGGGCTCTCATAAAGGTAATGAGACCCGGAAAGCAGGATCGATGAAATCATGAAAGAACTTTTCAACCGATGCGCTTTTTTCATCACACCGAAATCGCCGTTCAAAAACTGGGCAGATCAATACATTGAAAGATCTGAAAACGACCTCGAAGATAGACTGAAGGAAATCTCAGTACGACATCCAGCGGCAACCTGGTGGTGCCCATTGAAGTCAAAGCCGGGAAAAGCGGGGCGCTGAAGCGCCTGCACCAGTTTGCGGCCCGAAAGGAATCGACCCTGTGCGTACGCTTTGATCTCAATCCTCCGGGGATCCGCTCCCTCACCCACTCGGCAAAAATGGTGACCGACAGCGTCCCCGTTTCTTTTGTGCGCTTATCACTGCCGCTGTATCTGGTGGAAGCCCTGCCGGGTATTTTGGAAGCGTTTAGAGGCGGTTCATCAGCACTACACATGTAGCGTTTCAGTAACCGCTCACTGAGTCTCTCAGAATTGCACGACCAAACTAACGTTCCGAAAGTTGCTTTAGGCAAGGGGTTCATGACATTGGCTAATAACTGTTGACGCACGCCATGTAATCGGTTTTGGACATGGTGTGGGTTGCGCACCAATAGGCAGGCCATTTGGTGGCATTGATGGGGTTTCCGCCGTCATGGCCTGTATAATAATAGTGGATGAATTTCTCCCTCTGGTCCGCATCCGTGACGAGCAGGGGCGTCAACTCTAAAAGCCCTGCTTCAACCGGCAATCCAATATGATATGCGGAGGAGAAAGCGTAGAGATCTTCAAAGGCCGGCTCCGGATTCTGAAAGGGGAGCCCAACCGAGCGGTAATTCTGAATCTCCCAATCCGCGGGAGAGAGGGTCAATACCTTAAATCCAGGGTTGTTCCCGTACTGGGGACTCACCGCCGGCAAGTTCAAAAACATTCCAAAAGGCGCTCTGTCTTTGTCCAGGGCGATTCGATATTCATCCATGTGCGTGTGGCCGGAAAATGCTGCCTCGATCGTATCCTCATACCGGAACAAGATATCCAGGAACGATTCTTGATAATCGGGCTTCCACATCATGATGGCATCCGAAATCCGGCCGCCTGAATCCATATAATGACTGATCGTGGCGTAAACATCGGCCCCCGGCGGCACGTGCAGAAGCAGCCATGCTTTCTTTCCCTCCGCCTTCGCGTCGGCCAGTGTTTTTTCCAGCCATGCCAGTTGCGTCAATGGGGCATCTTCTCCTCCTGGCGACGACCAGTTGACCGAGAAGAGCACCGTGTTCAGGCATATGAAAAGGACCTTTGACGAAGCGGGCTGGGCCGTGTAATAACCGCCCGCGCGGTAGGTCTGGCTGAAGCCTTCCGGGTCCGCTTCCCCCAGGAGGAATGTGGAATAAAACAGGTCGGCTGTATCAGAGAGGAATTTCCCGCCGGGGATCAGGCGGTAATCCCCCGCATACGAATCGTTGTTGCCCAGGATGAAGATCACGGGAAGACCGGGAATCTGCTCGCGGACCTGAGCGGCAAAAAATACACAGGTCTTGTAAACAAACGCCTGGAGTGCCGTCTCGTCCTCCTCCCCGTACAACGCAAAAAAAGTCTCAGGGAATTTATGGGCCAGGATGTCGCCTATGAACATGACCAGTGGACTGTCCTGGGACGGTTCCTGTGCCGCCTGCAACATTTTCAAAAGCAGCGGATAATTGCTCTCCTTGCCCCAGGACTGGGGTTCGGTGATGCTGGAACTGTTAAAGATATCGGCCCAGAGATCTGGCGGTGCATCCACCAGATCAAAAAAAATGTCCGGGTCGTAGAACGGGGTAAAATGGACATCGGAAAATACCACAAGAGGAACAGAAGCTGTTGGCGGCGGGTCTGAACTCTCGCTGGAACATCCAGCGAAAATGACCATGAACCCGAGTAAAAAGCCGGCAAAGAGGCCTAAGCAAAGCCGTGCGGGGCTGAAACCCCTGTTTCTATTGATTTGGGCGGTTATATCCACGCGTTCTCCTTTTGTCATCTGATCGTCTGGAGTCTCGAATTCTTTCTCATCAATCAACGAGTGACCGGGGACTCTGGTAAATAAGCCAAAAAAGTCAGGCTATCAGCTCGTAAGCATTCTCACGTGCGATGACCTCTCCCCTTTCCACCGAAAATCCCACTCCAGGCGGATTCATTTCCAACCGCACGGATAGATCCCTCAGCGATACGCCCAATTCCCGGACCGCCCTGAAGTCAGACTCCCTTTTTGTGGCACCTTCTCCCAACCACAATATCCTGCGGTCACATTTCCCTTGACACCCAAGCCGTTTTCGCTATATCCCTTCCTCAAAAAAGCGAGTTCTTATCACCTGTCACCTCACCTCACCAGCGAGTTCTTATCACCCACAGAATTTGTGATTACGGTTTCCGTCATTTCAAAAACCATTGATGGACCGCTGCTGCGGCCAGCCAGGCTCCAAAACTTGAGATGAG
>JAWOIH010000481.1:0-7731 GCA_046484725.1 Candidatus Desulfacyla sp.
GCCGCCCGGCGGTTGACCGGGCGTCGGACCCGGACCCGCCGTCGGACCCGTTGCGGGAGTGGTGGAGGCTTGGGGATCATGGTACCAGCGCCGAGACCGGGCCGCTTGCGGAGCCGGCCTGCACGGGCATCTTCGGGAGGGTCGTGAGACTTGGGAGCGGTTTCGTTGTCGTCTCTGCAGCCGGTCGCGACGGGCGGCGGGAGGCTCGTCTTCTTCCACCCCGACTTCCCGGATTGCCTGCTGAAGGTCCAGAAGGTGAAGACGCCGCGCACGGCGAAGGAACGGATCGACGGGCTTGTCGGCCGCCGCTTCGCGTCCTTCGCGACGCGGGACCTGCGCCACGAGATCAAGGCCTATGTGGACGCCCGTCTCCAGCAGGGTCAGGCGGAGGGCAGCTTTCCGGTCGCGGAGTTCCGCGGTCTGGTCGAGACCGATCTCGGGATCGGGCTCCTCGTCGAGCGGATCTTCCGGAACGGGGAGCTGATGGGCCCGACCGTGCGAAGTCTGGCGGGCAAGGAAAAGCGCCTCTCGGACCATCATCTCGCCCTTCTGAACGAGTTCAGCCGACAGCTGTTTTCATGGAAGGTCCGGGCGCGGGACCTCAACCCCGGGAACATCGTCCTCGGCGAGCGGGACGGGCGGGAGCGCTTCTTCCTCGTCGATGGTCTGGGCGACGTGACGCTGGTGCCGCTGAACACCTGGTTCGACGTCGCGAACGGGATCGAGCTCAACCGCCTCTTCACGATCTGTGCGCGTGGCTTGAAACTGAAGTGGGACAGGAACGCCCGCGCCTTCTCGAGGCCCTGAGGATCGGGCCGGCGCGCGCCTCGGGGAGCCTTACAGCATCTCGTCCGCGCGGCGGCGTTCGGCGTAGATGAGCCAGAGGAAACCCGGCCGGTCAGGAGCGGCAGAATGAGATGGCGCATCAGCCACCCCAGTCCCAGGGCGAGTGACAGGCCAAGCAGGCTACTTGGCACAAAAAGAGTGAGGAATTTGCGGCACGAAATCGATTTGTGGCTGAAGCACCACAGATAGGCGATCCAGGCGAAAAGGGCGATGACAAGCAGGAGTTGACCGTAAAAATTGTAGGCGAAGTTGACCTCTTTTGACTGGATGCCGAGGCTGAGAGAGACCAGGATCGCCCGGAGCAGATGGTAACCGTAGAAAAACGGGATAAACCCTGTGAGGATAACAAGGGCGCGTTCCCACCATCGGGCCGGCCAGGCGACGACAACGGCCACAAAGAGCACCACCATCGGGCTTGAAAGACAGCCGTCCACGAGCTTGACCGGGGCAGCGGAAAACTGTGACAGTTGGCCTTGCAGAAACGTCTTGTTCAAAAATGAGATGATCCGGAAGGTGTGGACCTCGACCATATACTTGACAAAAAGGCCGGGCGGGCTTTCGAGGAATGCCTGGTAGAGCCGGAATCCACACAGGTAGCCGACGCAAAAGAGGGATATGGCACGGAAGATCTGTCTATTATTGCTGAAAAATGAAACCCGGGGGGGTTCCTGGGGGTGCTTTGCCCACCACAGGAAGACCGTTGTCATCCCCGCAATCACAATGATCTGACCGATGATGACGTGAAAGGTTTGTATGGCGTTGGGGAAGCGGGACCCCACCAGCACGATCATGCAGGTACGAAACAGATTCAGGACCATAAGCGCAGCCAGACCGAAGAGGAGACCTTTCAGCCGCCATTTCCATGTGGACGGAAACGGGATGACGGCGGCTGCAAACATCATGAAGACAAAGCTTCCGGTGCACGATCTGGCAACTTCAATCCTGCCCGCTCCGGTGATGACCGTCGAACCTGCCTGCTCCAGATGGGCCCCCAGAAAAGACATCGCCCATACGGTGACCGTCGTGATCCCATAGGCGAGCCTGTCTAAAAGCATCTTCTGAAACCACTGGCTCTGGTCGATCCAGTAGAAGCCGGCCATCAACGCCATGAATAAGACAATCCATCGGATGCTCTCCTTATTCATCCGTGGTCCCCGACGGTTTTCCTGACCCCTGGCAACCTACTTGGCATCCTGTACCCGTATTTCCCATGTTCATGCTGCGTCCCTTTTCGCGCCATCAAACGGTCAATTCCACACCTTTTAGTATTTGACAGCGACCCAGGCGGATCGCCTCTTTCATGGCATCCACGTAATCGGGCCGGATCTCGTCTCTCCAGCGGGGATACCCCCCCTGCCAGACATATCGGATCAGTTCCTGAAACCCAGGCACGGTGAATCGATAAATGCCGATGGAGACCTCCCCTCCCTCTCGGTCAATGGAAACCGGAATTTCAACGGTTCGTGCATATTTCTCAATGATCCCCACCACATCGCCCCGGGTCATATGCCCTTCGGGTTTTTGTTTGAACGCTTCAGGCCTTTCCGGGAATGGGAACCTGCGATACACCTCGCCGATGAAGCCGGTATAATGGATCCCATGGATCGCCCCCATGAGATCTCCGATATCAGCCGGATTCGGAATGTGGTAGACCTCCCATGATGTCTCGTATGGACCGGGTCCGACATGTTCGGCGATCTCTCTGATATGGCTGCAAAACTCCGTGGCAAAAAGAAAATAGCGATCCAGCAGCAGCATGTCTGAATCAATATTAAAAAAGCCAAAAGCGATGGGGCCATGGCTGGTGGAATCAAAGGCTAAAGGCATGGGGGCCCTCCCCGTATAAAACCGGGTGCTCGTTGCTCGTTGCTGGTTGTTGGTTGCTGGTTCCTCGTTTCTCGTTTCTGCCTACTGCTTATTCCTTACTGCCTACTATTTGCGCCTTGGGCCTCCTGCCTGACGCCTTCCGAAAAACCAGGCCCGCGTATTGACCTGTGCCCAAAGATGCTTAATATTAGAAGTTAAGTATGCACGGCAGAAGGTCGGAAGGAGCCAATGTTCCATAAAATCTATGATAAAATTCCATTTTTTGCAAGGAGCAGACATATGAATTCAGAAAGCAGTGCAAGTTGGAAGTTCAGCGGCGCTTCCAAATATGTCCTGGATGAAGAGCTGGCCAAGATCGTCAATATCTCGATGGCCCTGGAAATGCCCCTCCTCCTGAAGGGGGAGCCGGGGACCGGCAAGACCATGCTGGCCCATGCGATTTCAGAGGCGTTGAATATGAAACTCATTGTCCTGAATGTCAAATCGAGCATGAAGCTGGTTGAGGCCCTGTACCAGTATGATACCCTCACGCGGCTCAATGACAGCCGTTTCGGCGACTCCAACAGGGATGTCAGCAATATTGAAGACTATATCAAGATGGGGAAAATCGGCCAATCCTTTGTAACAGAGGAACGGGTGGTGCTCCTGATCGACGAGATCGATAAGGCCGATACGGATTTCCAGGACGACATGCTGGACGTCCTGGATCAGATGGAATTTGATATCATAGAAATCGACAAAACCATCACCGCCAAAAAAAGGCCGGTGATCATCATTACATCCAATGCCAAGAAGGACCTGTCCGATCCCTTCCTGGGACGCTGCAATTTCCACCATATCGCCTTCCCAGATCCTGACATGATGCGGGAAATCCTCAATGTTCATTTCCCCGATATCAGTAAAGACCTCCTGGAGAGCTCGGTCCGGGCATTTTATAAGGTGAGGGATTTCAGGGGGATTGAGAAAAAGCCGGCGACCCGGGAGTTGATCAACTGGATCCGTGCGCTTCAGGCCGATCCGGATTTCAACGTGAAGGAACTTATCAAGGGAGACCTCCCCTATCTGGGCGTGCTGTTCAAAAAGAGCCCTGACTATGCGGTGGCGCGAAATGCGTCTACGCGAATGAGGATATGACCCGATGGGTAGCGCGTAGCGCATGGCGCAGAGGGCATGGCGGATAAAATCTGTTGTCGCTTTGCGCTACGCGCTCTGCGCTCTGCGATCTGGAGAACACTATGTTTACGAGTTTTTTTTATCTCTTAAGGCAGGTGGGCATACCGGTATCCCCCACGTCCTTCCTGCGTCTTCAAAAGGCCCTTCAGATGGGGTTGATCACATCCGTCGATGATTTCTATACCGCGGCCCGATCCATCCTGGTGAAGAGCGAGAGATATTTCGACCTGTATGATCAGGTCTTTGCCCATCGTTTCGAAGGGGCTGAGCTGAAAGAGCCCGAGGAATTTGAGCTTTCTCAGGTGGCACAGGCCATGTTGGAGGAGTGGCTCAAAGACCCCGAGGCGGTGGCCGACGCATTGGGCATGGATAAGGAAGCCCTCAACAAGCTGAGCCCCGAGGAACTCCTCCAGTATTTTCTGGACCGGCTGAAAGAGCAGACAGAGGCCCACCACGGCGGCAGCAAATGGATCGGAACCGGCGGCACCTCTCCGGTGGGCCACTCAGGCTATCATCCGGGCGGGATGCGGGTCGGCGGCATGTCCAGAAACAAATCGGCCGTCAAGGTGGCCATGGACCGGCGATACCGAGACTATTCCCAGGAAGGTCCCCTCACCCAGGCCCAGATCGGAGAGGCCCTGAAGCGCTTGCGGAATATGGTGCCCACCGGTCCCAAGGACGTGGTCAACATTGACGAAACCATCTACCAGACCATGAAGAATGCCGGAGAGATCGAGATTATCTTCGAGCGGAGTCTCAAAGACCGTTTGAAAGTCATCCTCGCCATCGACAACGGCGGCTGGTCCATGGACCCGTATATTGAGATGGTGCAGACCCTGTTCAATTATGCGCGCGCCCAGTTCAAGGAAGTGAAGACCTTTTTCTTTCACAATACCATCTATGACCACATCTGGGAGGACCCCCCCCGGTTCAAGAAACCGGTGCGGGTCGATGATCTGGCCCGACGCGATCCGGAAACCCGGTTTATCATTGTGGGCGACGCCAGCATGGCCCCCTATGAACTGATGGCCACGGACGGATCGATCCATATCGAAGAGAGGTCCACCCTGCCGAGCTACGAGAGGCTCCGCTTCATAGCCGATACCTTCAGACACTCCGCCTGGCTGAATCCCAAGATGGCAGCAGAATGGCCCTATACCCGCACCATCGGCGCCATCCGGGAGATCTTTCCCATGTTCGAGCTGACCATCGACGGTCTGGAAAAGGCCGTTGCCCACCTCATGAGCGAAAATTAGCCGAGGCCAGCCAGAGGCGACGCTCATATTTGAGACCCGGAAAACCAGGGACGGCCGATGGCCCCTTTTCGGTCCGCCGTTTTTGAAATTGGGTGACATCTTACGTGAGAATGTGATATGGGGGCCGGGAAGGACTAAAACCATACCACCAGAAAATGAGGAGGAAAAGCCAGTGAAAAAGGTAGCGGTTGTCGGTTGCGGCGCTTACATGGACAGCGGATACGGATGCCCCGGTGAATGGCGATGTCTGAAGGCGGCCGGCCTCGGGGAGGGGAAGTTCGACGAGCCGTCTCTGGTGACGGCATTTGTCAAATGCGAATGTCCGGGAAGGACCCTCGTTTCCAATCTGGGCATGGCCATGAAGCTGTCCGAGATCAAGCCGGATGCAGTTTACCTCAGTTCATGCCTGGTCAATGCCAAGCCCGGGTGTCCTTACGGCACGGCCGAAGAGTTCGCGGAGATGATTAAGAAGAATACAGGCATCAACGTCATCCTGGGGACCCACGACTATCATTAACCTCAACGACTGACCGAAAGCCCCGGCGCCTGCCGGTTCAGGCTCTCGGTCAGAGACATCCTATTTTTCCTTCCAGTCCGGTTTCCGCTTTTCCAGGAATGCCTGGATCCCCTCTGTTGCGTCTTCGGTCATGCAAAGGGCCGCAAATGCCTCATTGGAATATTCCAACGCCTTGCCGAACTCCATATCCGACATGCCGTAAAAGGCCTGTTTCCCCATCTGGAGGGCCAGGGGGCTCTTTTCGGCCAATTTATTGGCCAGGGCCATGGTGGCCTCCTCCAACTGATCCAGGGGAACCACCTTGTTCACCAGGCCCCACCGTTCCGCATCTTCAGCAGATACCATGTCCCCGGTAAGGAGCATCTCCATGCACCGCTTTCTCCCCAGGGACCTGGAGAGGGGAACCGCGGGACCCATGCAGAAGAGACCCACGTTGATGGCCGTTGCGCCGATTTTGGTCCCTTCCGCAACCACCGCCAGATCACAGACCGCGACCAGGCCCGCGCCGTTGGCCACGGCAAACCCATGGACGGAAGCGATGACCGGCTTCTTCATATAGGTGATGACATGGTTCATCTGTTCCATGATCCCCACCCATTCCTTGTATTCCCTCTGGGATTTGCCGAAGAATTCAGATATGTCGATGCCGACGCTGAAGGCCTTTCCAGCCCCTTTCACCACAACCACCCGGACGCCCTTGTCATTATCCAATTGGATCAGTGCCTGGTTCAGCTCTCTTCCCATCTCCGAGCTGAACGTGTTCATGGCCTGCGGACGGTTCAGCGTGATGACGCCCACATGCCCTTTTTGCTCGACAATAATGGTCTGGTAAGACATCTTTCTTGACCTCCTTGAAAAGAATTGGGTGAAGCCGTACATGATATTCTTACACGGATCGAGTCTTCATGGCTACCCAAAACTTGCGATCGGTTTATTCAGACGGTTCCGCTGTCCGGGCTGTGGCGGTCCAGGTATGACCGGGCACGACCGTAGACATCGGATATACGGTGGGACTGGATGGAGAGGGCGTCACGGATCGTTTCAAGGTATCCCTTTTCGCGGACAATCTGAAAGGTGCGGAGAAAATTGACGTCGTAGATCCATCCCATCTGGAGCAATTTGAAATCATTCACCGTTTTCAGATCGGCCATCTGGACGAGCCGGCCCTTCATCAGGGCCTCGTAAACCGGTTCCGAGATATGAGGCGAGTCCGGCAGATCCAGTTCAAGGGCATGGTTTTGCCTCTGATCGGGATCTTGATAGTACGTCGTGACCACATGCCAGATATCCACCTTGTCCGCATCCCTGAGAAGTTTTAAGAAGAAGCGTACCCGCTCATCTTCTCCGGCGGGGACCGCGGCCCGGTTATGGGCGCCTACCACCCGCAGGACGATCTCCGGATCAAACGCCCCGATCCTTTCAAGAATGCGGCTTTTCCGGATGACTCTGACCCCCAGGGCGGCATGGTCCTCGGATCGGTGATCCATGAAGGTCCCGTAGCGCGTGTATTGCTCGAACCGACCGATATCGTGAAGCCACGCAGTGGCCTCGGCGGTAGCCAGGTCCTCGGCCGAAAGATTCAGGCTGGCGCCGATATCGAGAATTGCGGCACATACCCGTCGGGTATGTTCTCGCTTCAGATCCATGTTTTCCTGGACGCGCGGGTCATCCGAATTGAATTGATTCACATATTCCGCAAACCAGGCCTTCAGCCTTGTGAGCGCTGTCTGTACGTCCATAGTGTCTCTTTCGTGTGAAAGCCCCTGTCCGGGAACGGTTTAACAGAATGGAGGGCCCTGGCCCTGCAGGGCGAGGCGGTCTCACACGTCCACCCTTCTGACTGAGGACCCTGCACCGTTTTGGACGGTATGTCAAGGGGGTTTCCTCCTCCGTATCTCCGCATCCCTGTCAATTTCGTTGACTCCCTGCTTGACTTTATGGCCTGAAGCGGCTACGCTTTTGCGCGTTGCGGGTCGAAGCGCAGCGTAGATCCTGTGACATGCGGAATTGCTGGTTGCTGGTTGATAGGTGATGGCTGATGGCTGATAAAGCAGCTGAGCATCGAGAGCTTAAAGGCTCAACAGCACAACAGCTCTAACCCTTGCGCCTAAC
>JAWOIH010000498.1:0-18155 GCA_046484725.1 Candidatus Desulfacyla sp.
CTATTTTTCATTATTCACTTTTTACTCGTCATTCTTCATTCCTGCGGGTAAAAGGTCTTGCCGGATGCCGCCATCTCCTTCAGGAGATCGGCGGGCCTGAATCGGGAGCCGTATTCCTTTTCCAATTCCACGAGTTTCTCATAGACCTTCGGTACTCCCCATGTGTCGGCATACCTGAGGATGCCGCCGCGATAGGGGGGGAATCCGGTGCCGTAGATCATGGCCAGGTCCATGTCATGGGGTCGATCGCAGATCCCTTCCTGGATTATGTATGCGGCCTCGTTGATGGCATTGGCCAGCATGAGGTCTACGATCTCCTGCCGTGAGATCTTTTGGGGGGGGACGTTGTCCGCCTTCAGGTAGTTCACAATGGCATCCGCCACCTTTGGGTTGGGGACGGGCTTTTCGCCGCTGTAATCAAAGTAACCGGCCCCGGTTTTGCGGCCGTAGCACCCGGTCCGATAGATCGCCTCGGTGAGGGGGTGAACCTTGTATCGTTCGCCCAGTCGCTTTTCAAAGGTCTTGTTGACGTGGTAGTTGATGTCGATCCCCGTGAGATCGGATAGTGTGGCCGGCCCCATGGGCATGCCGAAATCCACCATGGCGGCCTCGATCTCGGCCCCGTCCACGCCGTCCGCAGTCAGATAGACGGCCCCTCCAAAGAGGCCGCCCAATTGCCGGGACACGTAAAAGCCGGGGCCGTCATTCACCACGATGGGGACCTTCTTGATGGCCCGGCCGAAGGCAACGGCCGTAGCCAGGGTTTGGTCGGATGTCTTTTTGGCGCAGATGATCTCGAGGAGCTGCATTCGATGGGCCGGATTGAAGAAATGAAGCCCGATCATCCGGCCCGGGTCCTTCAGCACCTCGGCCATCTCCGTGATGGGGAGGGCCGAGGTGTTGGTGGCGAATACGGCATGGGCAGGGCAGATCCCGTCCAGCTTCCTCCAGATGTCCTTTTTCACCTCCATATCTTCCAGCACGGCCTCTATGACCAGGTCCATGTCCTTCAGGTCGGCCAGGGAGGTGGTGGTCGTGAGCCGTTGCTGGAGCTTCTGGTCGAGGTCGGCCGGCGTCATCTTTTTCTTCTTGATCGGATAATCAAAGGTCTTTCGCACGGCGGCCACCCCCTTCCGGAGGGCCTCATCGCTGATATCCCACAGCATGGTCTCGAAACCGCCCTGAAGGAGGAGATGGACGATCCCCGATCCCATGACCCCGCCCCCCAGCATGGCCGCTTTCTTGATCCGCGCGGGTTCGATCCCAGCGATCCTGGGGAGATTCCCGGCTGCCCGGGTATTGAGAAAGATGTTGATGAGGTTCTTGGCCACATCGGACACCACGCAGTCGGAGAAAAGGGCCACCTCTTTTTCAATGTCCTTATCAATGTCGAATCCGAGACCCTGCTCAAGGGCGTCAATGGCCTTGAAGGGCGCGATATAGCCCTTGGCCTTTTGGAAGGTCATCACCCTGGCATAATTGAGGAGCGCCGTTTTTTCCGCGGCGCTGGGAAGTCTGTGATTTACGTTTCGGGTCATGCGCATTCGTAGATTCAGCTCCCCGGAAATGAAACGCCGGGCCGCCTTCACGGCCGTATCGAGGAGACCCCCCATGGGGACCGCCTCGTCCACCAGGCCCCTCGACCAGGCCTGTTGGGCCTTGATCGGTTTGCCTTGAGTAATCATCTCCAGGGCATTGGGGAGCCCGATGAGCCTGGGGAGTCGCTGGGTGCCCCCGGCACCGGGGATGAGGCCGATCTGCACCTCCGGCTGCCCCAGATTTACCCCCTCGGCCGCCACCCGGTAGTGGCACGCCATGGCGGTCTCCAGGCCCCCTCCCAGGCAGTTGCCGTTAATGGCGGCGATGAAGGGCTTGGGGCCTGTCTCGATGCTGCTCAAGAAGCGGGCCCCCTTAAGCGCGACCTCCATGACGTCCTCACGACGTTTGACGAGCTTAAGCTGGGTGATGTCGGCCCCGGCGATAAAATTTTTGCCCGTGCCTGTCAGCACCACGGCCTTCACCTCCTTGTCCTCATAGGCCCAGGAGATTGCGGCCGCAAAGTCCTCCATCATCTGGGGCGACATCTGATTGACCGGGGGGTTGTTGATGGTGAGCACCGCCACCCCGTCCCTTTTATCCACCTTGATGGTCTGAAAATCGGTCGTCATCTCATCTATCTCCTCAATCGTAATTGGTGAAACGTCATTGGTCATTTGGCCTGCGGCCGTCATTCAGTGGTCATTGAGTTTTAACTGCGTACTGCCTACTCCCTACTGCCCGTTGGACTTCCCCATTCCGAGTTCCGCGTTCCGCGTTCCATATCATGGAGCACTACTCCATACTATGCATGTAAGTCAAGGAAAATTTGTATTTTGTTCTTGACATAAAAAATATGATGGCCTATAGATGACATGAATCTATTCCGGTCGTCTCCAACCCTTCCGAACATGTGCGTGCGAGGCAGGAATGCGAATCAGCGAGCTTTCAAAACTCACCAACGCCCCGAAAGAGACGATCCATTTCTATGTCCGGGAAGGCCTTATTCCGCGGCCCAGGAAACAGGGAAAAAACGTTGCGGACTACGACCAGAGCTATATCGAGCGCATCCTCCTGATAAAAAAAATCCAGGATCATTTTTTTCTTCCCCTCTCCCTTATCAAGAAGATCATCAAACGGCACGACCGATCCCCGGAGCTGAAGGCCCTTCTGGACCTGCGCGTCGGGTATTTCAGTCCCCTGGACCAGCTTTTGGAAGAGGACGTGGTTGGGGAAGAGTTCTTCTGCAACACTACCGGTATGGCGGCCAAGTGGCTCACGCAGTTTGAGGAATGGGGGGTCATCTCATCCACGATCTCCGATGGAAAAAAGGTGTATTCCCAAGACGACGTCATCATGGGGAGGCTGCTGGTGGACCTGGACCGGGCCGGCTTCGGGCCAAAGGACGGGTTCGACCCATCGGCCTTGAAACAGTACATCGACCTGTTCAGGGAGATCGTGAAACTGGCCCACGAAAAATTCCTGAATACGCACCTGGACCAGTATACCCCCGAGGAAAACCTGGAGAGGGGCATTCGAGGCCGGGAACTCATGGGGGTCTTTTTTTACCACCTCTACAGGAAACTGGTTGAAGAGGAGGACAGCCGGTTTGGGAATTGGGGATTCAGGAATTCTGGAATCGAGGAATCGAGGAATTGAGGGATTTAGGAATTCTGGAATCGAGGGATTTTCACCAACCTTAAACCCTACGGAAAGGAGATTCGGGCTATGAAAAAAGGATGGGCGGTTTGGAGCGTCATAGGGGCTGTCTGCCTGGTTGTGACAGCCGGTTTTCCGGCCTGGGCGGCGGATGATGTGATCAAGATCGGTGTTATCGGCCCCATGAATTTCATGCAGGGGAAGGGACACTGGGGCGGGGCGGTGATGGCGATGGAGGAGATCAACGCCAAGGGAGGCGTCCAGGTCGGCGACAAGAAGATGAAAATCGAGGTGATCAAGGCGGATTCCAATGAGTTTTTGAGCATCACGGACGCCACCAATGCCATGGAACTCCTTCTGACCCGCAACAAGGCGGATTTTGTGGTGGGCGGTTTCAGGACCGAGGCGGTCCTGGCCATGCAGGATGTGGCCATGGACAATAAAAAGATCTTTATCGGCTGCGGCGCGGCCCATCCCGAACTGTGCACCCGCGTGGCCAAGGACTATGACCGGTACAAGTATTTCTTCAGAGGTACGCCCTTCAACTCCATGTTCCTGGTCAAGACCTGCTTCATCCAGATGGCGACCGTGGCCGGGATATTGAAGAAGGTCCTCGACATCCCTAAGATCAAGGTGGCCATCGTGGCAGAAAAGCAGGTGTGGGCGGACCCCATGGTGGCGGCGACCCAGAAGACCCTCCCCCAGATGGGCATGGAGGAGGCCGGCGTCTGGAGACCGTCCCAAACGGCCACGGATGTCACGGCCGAACTCTCGGCCATTGAAAGCTCGGGGGCCCACGTGATCTTCACCATCTTTTCCGCCTCGGTAGGCATTACCTTTGCCAGGCAGGCCGGGGAGCTCAAGATACCGGCGGCCCAGGTGGGGATCAACGTGGAGGCCCAGAAAGAAGGATTCTGGGATGCCACTCAAGGCATGGGCAACTATGTCATGACCATGAACACCTATGCCGGGGATGTTGAATACAATGAACTGACCCGGCCTTTTGTCGACGAATACATCAAGCGCTATAATGAGGTCCCCACCTATAACGCGGATACCTATTCAGCCATCAAATACACCATCGTCCAGGCCATCGAAAAGGCGGGGACACTCGATTCGGACAAAGTGGTTCAGGCCATCGAGACCGGCGTCCCCCACAAGGTCCCTGCCGGTGTTCACGATTACATCAAAGACGAACAGGGTAAACCGCTGCATGATCTGAGATGGGGCCCAGGCTTCCTGACCAGCCTCGGGGTCCAGTGGCAGGATGGGAAGCTTGTCGGCGTTTGGCCCAACAAGTGGAAGGCTGCGGAAGGGGCCCCTGAAATCACCTATAAAGGGATCGTCCCTTACAAGATCGCGCCCTGGATCATTGAAAAATACAAGAAATAGCGGCGGGTTACCAAGGCTCTTTTTACCCTCGCCAGCGGATGGGGCGGGGGTAAAGCCCTCTTTGTGATGGAAATAGAGGGTTAGAAGTCGAGAGGGTGAGAGGGTCAGAGGACCAGAAGTTGAGAAGGTTGGAGGGGTAAGGCTTACCCCTGGCCCCTGACTCCTCACCGATGACACCTGGAACCCGAAACCTGACACCTGAAACGCTCCTCCACCCCATCGGCATCGGAGGCACCATGTTTCTGGACATCCTGATCACCGGTCTCATCAGCGGAAGCGTCTATGCCCTCCTGGCGATCGGGTTCTCCCTGATCTTCGGGGTGGCCCGCATTGTCAACATCGCCCACACGGCCTTTTACATGCTGGCCGCCTACTCCATCTATTTCGTCGTCCAGAAGGGGGGCTTTCACCCGGTCTGGGGGATGCTGGCCGCTTTTGTCATCGTCACCCTCCTGGGGCTGCTGGCCTACAAGCTCTTCATCGATCCCATACGGGAGCACGAGGGCGCGGTCCTGATCGGGACCATCGCCCTTGCCATCGCCATGCAGGAGTTTATGCTTCTGATCTTTTCAGGCGATTATGTGAGCGTGCCTTCCCTGATCAAGGGGTATTTTGCCGTTTCCGGGGTAAAGGTATTTTATCAGCAACTCCTTACCTTCGGCATGGTGCTGGTCATTCTGTTTGCCCTGTGGGTCCTCCTCATGAAAACGCGGCTCGGGCTCGCCATACGCTCCACGGCCGAGGACAGGGAGGTGGCCAACCTCATGGGCATGAACGACAGCCGGGTGGCCATGACGGCCATGGGGGTCTCCGTGGGGCTGGCCGCGATCACCGGGGCGGTCATCGCGCCTCTAACCATCCTCACCCCCTTCATGTGGATGCATCCCCTCATCATGATGATGGCGGTGGTGGTCTTGGGCGGCATGGGGAGCATCAAGGGGAGCTTTGCAGGGGCTTACATCCTCGGGTTTGCGGAGTCCCTGGTGGTCTTCCTGATCCCCCAGGGGGCATTTCTCAAGGGATCGGTCGCCCTCTCCATCATGATCCTGGTCCTTCTGATCCGGCCGGAAGGTCTTTTCGGCATCGCCTTTGAGGAAGAGAGGTAGCGCATGGGTCTTTTCTGGTTTTATGTGAGAAGAGGGTATCGGGTGGTCAGGAACGAGGTCCTGGTTCTCCCCAGCCGGGTCGTTCTTGTCCTGTTCGTCATGACCCTCCTTCTCCTGCCCCTGTTCACCCAGGATGCCTACACCCTCCGGATCCTGATCCTGACCAGCATCTTCGCCATCCTGGCCGCGAGCTGGGACCTCCTTTCCGGATATACCGGCCAGATGAACTTCGGACATGCCCTTTTCTTTGGGGTGGGGGCCTATACCGCGGCCCTTCTGAACCTTCATGTCCATATCCCCCCCTGGGGGAGCATCCCCTTAGGAGGACTGGCGGCCGTCCTGGCCGGTCTGGTCATCGGGATCCCCTGCCTCCGTCTCAGGGGCACCTACCTGGCCCTGACCACCCTGGCCTTTCCGATTATTCTGATGGGTATCATTTTTGCTTTGCCGGGCATCACCGGCGGCGAACTGGGGGTCTCGGGACTGACACGCCTCTCCCACTCCCGGATCTGGGACTATTACATCGTCGTGGGGCTGATGCTGGTCTTGTGCACCGTCATGTGGAAGATTACCGATTCCAATACGGGCATCATCTTTCACGCCATTCGGGAAGATGAACTGGCGGTCAGGGCCGCGGGTATCAACACCACCCGCTACAAGCTCATGGCCTTCAGCCTGAGCGGTTTTTTCGCAGGCATCTCGGGCGGGCTCTATGCCCACTTCATGCGGATCGCGGGCCCCTCCACCCTGGAGGTCTCCATGTCGTTTACTGTGGTAATCTGGGCCATTTTCGGAGGAATAGTGACCATCTACGGCCCTGTGGGCGCGGTGTTCATCCTTTTTCCCATGCTGGAGTTTTTCCGCTTCTGGCCGGAATACCGCACCCTCATGTTTGCCGGGGTCGTGTTGCTGATCCTCCTCTATATGCCGGAGGGCCTCCTTCCCTGGATCCGCGATAAGATCGAGGTCGAGTGTCCCCGATGCAAGATACGGAACGTGGCCACACGAAAGACCTGCCGGATCTGCACGGCGTCGCTGGACTGAGGGTAATGAAGAGTGAAGAATGAGGAGTGAAGAATGAAGAATGGTCTCGATGCAGATCCGAACCGCGGGAGGGGATTTCAGCCTCGATCCCATGAGGCCGTCAATATGACCCGTATCCAGAATCCAGAATCCAGTATCGAGTGTTCAGAACCCTGAACATTGAACATCGAACGTCCAACATCGAATGTCGAACATCCAATCCCGCAGAAGGCGGAAAATGCTGAACCCTAAATCCCAAACCCTGAACCCTTTACCAGAGGATATCATGGACCCTAAAGAAGCCTATCTGTCAAAGCCGTGGCTCAAGTACTATCCGGAAGGCGTACCCGAAGACGTGGACGTTCCCCATGTCTCCGTGCCGGAGCTGTTCGATGAGGTGGCCGCAAAATACGGCGGGAAGACGGCCCTGATCTTTTATGGGAGCAAGATCAGCTATGCCAAGCTCAAGGACCTGATCGATCGCTTCGCCACGGCCCTGCATCGGCTGGGGGTGAAGAAGGGGGACACGGTCGCGCTCTATCTCCTCAACTGCCCTCAGTACGTGGTCGCCTATCTTGCCGCGTTGAAACTGGGGGCCAAGGTCACGCCGATCAGCCCGGTGTACACCAGCCAGGAGGTGCGGCACCAGCTCGAGGACAGCGAGGCGTCCACCATGGTCTGCGAGGATATCCTCTACGACAATGTGGAGAAGGCCGGGGTCTCCCTCAAAAATGTCGTCCTCACCAATATCGGCGACTATCTTCCGGCCATCAAGCGTCTGTTCGGGAGAAAGGCCCTGGCCAAGGCCTACAAGGGGATGGAGGCCCCCACTGCCGAGCGGGCCAGGGCATCGGGATTGCATCTCTTTCAGGACCTGGTCAAGGATACCCCGCCTGAGCCGCCGCAGGTTGTGATTGATCCTGAAGACATCGCGGCCCTCCCTTACACGGGTGGGACCACAGGCCTTCCCAAGGCGGCCATCCTGACCCATCGCAACATGGTGGCCCTCCAGGCCCAAATCCTCGCCTTCTGGCCGATCTTCGAGGAGGGGAAAGAGGTGGGGATCGCCTTTCTCCCCTTTTTCCACATCTACGGGCAGGTGGTGGTGATGCTGAGCGGACTTATCCAGGGGTCTACCCTGGTCCTCTTCACCACCCCGGACCTGGATGAGATCATCTCGGCCATGGAACGATATGAGGCCTCGGCCTTTTATGGGGTGCCCACCCTGTTCGAATATCTCAAGGAGTACGAAAAAACCGACCGGGTCAACTGGAAGCGGCTGAAGCTGATCGCCTGCGGGGCCGACACCCTTCACGAATCCACCACCCAGGGATGGGAACGGAGGACCGGGGTCAAGATCCTGGAGGGATACGGCATGACCGAAACCACTGCGGTCAGTCACAGCACCCCGTACAACCGGCCCAAGCCGGGCTCCTTCGGCGTGCCCCTACCCGGGGTCAATGCGGCCATCGTGGATGTGGAGGGGATGGAGTTCGTTCCCGTGGGCGAGGTGGGGGAGCTGATCCTGAATGGTCCCAACATCATGCAGGGGTACTGGAAACGGCCCAAGGAGACCGAGGAATCGCTCGTTACGATAGAGGGGAAAAGATGGCTCCGGACCGGGGACCTGGTGCGAATGGATGAAGAGGGGTATTTTCATTTCTTCGACCGCAAACGGGACCTCATCAAATACAAGGGATATTCGGTCTTTGCCAGGCATGTGGAAGAGGTCCTCTACAGCCATCCCCAGATCAAGGCGGCCGGGGTGGTGGGCGTCCCCGACCCGGCCGCGGGCCAGATCATCAAGGCCTATGTGGTCCTTCAGAGCGAGGCCAGGGGCAAGGTCTCGGAAGAGGAGATCATGGAATTCTGCCGGCAGAACATGGCCCACTACAAGGTTCCCAAGATCATCGAATTTCGAGGGGAACTCCCCAAGACCGATGTGGGAAAGGTCTCCAGGCGCGAACTGAGAGAAGAGGCCGAGGAAATCTGATATGGCGCAACCCTTTCTGGAGGTCCAGTCCCTGCGAAAGGATTTCGGCGGGCTCCGGGCCGTCAACGACGTGAGCTTTTCCATGGGGCGGGACGAGATCCTGGGACTGATCGGTCCCAACGGCGCAGGCAAGACCACCCTCCTGAGACTGATCACCGCCATCCTGCGGCCCGATTCCGGCTCCATCCGCTACAAGGGCGAGGAGATCCTGGGGCTTAAGACATGGAGCATCGTCAACCGGGGCATCGCGTGCACCTTTCAGAATATGCGGCCCTTTCGAAGGCTCCCCATCATCGCCAACGTGATGGTCTCATGCCTTTCCCCCCGCGCCATGAAGCGTGGGGAGTGGGTCAAGAAGGTGGAGGCCAAGGCCATGGACGCCCTGGAGTTTGCCGGGATATCGGACATGGCCCTGGAGAAGGCCTCCACCCTGTCGCAGGGGGACCTCAAGCGCCTGGAGGTGGCCCGGGCCATTGCCACCGAACCCGAACTCCTCCTCTTAGACGAGCCCTTCGGGGGCCTCAGCCCTGCGGAGACGGAATTAATGGCCAAGTCGATCCAGAGGCTGAACAAGGGGGGCCGTTTCGGCAGGCTCCACAGCGAAGGACCGGCCATGATTATCGTGGAGCACAAACTGCAACAGCTCATGAAGATCGTGAACCGGATCATTGTCCTCAACTTCGGGACCATCATCGCCGACGGCAAGCCCGAGGAGGTGGTGACCCATGAAAAGGTGGTGGAGGCCTACCTCGGCCAGGAGGAGATGTGACAGTGCTGCTGACGGTTTCTCATCTGACGGTCTGCTACGACAGGGCCATGCTCTTAAACGATATCAGCATGGAGGTGGACACGGGCGAGCTGGTGAGCCTGGTAGGCCCCAATGGGGCCGGCAAATCCACGCTTCTGCGGGCCATTACCGGGCTGGTGGCCTGGGAGGCCCGGCTCAAGAAGCGCTCGGCCCAGGGGGACATCACCATAGAGGGGGAGGTGGTCTTTGACGGGGAGCGGATCGACCCGGTGCCGGCCCACCGGATCGTGGAGAGGGGCCTGATCCACTGCCCGGAGCGGCGCCGTCCCTTTCGGGAGATGAGCGTAAAAGACAATCTCCTTGCGGGGGCCTATCTTTCCAAGGACAAGACGCAAATGGAGGAAAACCTCGGACGGGTCTATGACCTGTTTCCGGTTCTCCAATCCCGCGCCGGCCAGATATCCGGGACCTTGTCCGGGGGCGAGCAGCAGATGCTGGCCATCGGCCGGGCCATGATGTCCAACCCGAGGCTGTTGTGCATTGACGAGCCCTCCACCGGTCTGGCCCCCAAGACACGGGCCGAGGTCTTCGGCAAGATCCGGGAGATCAGCGGGCTCGGCATCACGGTCCTTCTGGTGGAGCAGGAGGTGAGCACCGTCTTCAAGATGGCCTCCCGGAACTATGTCCTCTCCTCGGGCAAGATCATCGCCCAGGGCCACGGCGACGACCTCCTCCAGAACGAGGTGATCCGCAAGACCTATCTGGGCCTGTAGGCCGCGGCCCTTTATCTTTCTGCTGGTTTTTTGATCACTCGATTTCCGGTCGATTACGCAGCGCCATTGCGCCCCTGAAGCATCGCCCGCATGCCTCCTTATGTATCGATAGTCTCCCTGACGTTGGCGGCCAGGTCCTTCATGGAGAATGGCTTCTGGATGAAGTGGACGCCCTCGTCCAGAACCCTGTGGTGGGCGATGACATTGGCCGTATAGCCGGACATGAAGAGGGTCTTCATCACCGGTCGAATCTCCGCAAGACGGTCGGCCAGGTCCTTTCCGTTCATGGCCGGCATGATCACATCGGTGATCATCAGGTGGATCTCGCCTGTGTGGGTCCCGGCCAGGCGGATGGCCTCGTCCGGCATGCCCGTAGACAATACCGTGTATCCCAGGCGTTCCAGCATGCCCTGTCCAATCTCCAGGAGCATGGGGTCGTCTTCCACCAGCAGCACGGTCTCATCCCCCCCGATTACCGGTTGGATGGGTTCGGTCCCCTTTTCCAGGGATTTCTCTTCCTCGTGCCGAGGGAGGTAGATCCGAAATGTCGTGCCCTGACCGGGTTCGCTGTACACGTTGATAAATCCCTCGTTCTGCCTGACGATGCCGTACACCGTGGCGAGTCCCAGGCCGGTCCCTTTGCCCAAGTCCTTGGTGGTGAAGAAGGGCTCAAACAGATGGTCCAGGACCTCCTTGTCCATGCCGGCCCCGTTGTCGCTCACGGCAAGAAGGACATAGTGGCCGGGCAGAAATCCCGGCCGATCTTCAGAGTCCTTGAGCGAAAAGGACCTGTTCTCCGTTTCGATGGTCACCTTTCCAACATCGGCGATGGCATCCCTGGCATTGACGCAGAGATTGACGAGGAGCTGGTCGATCTGGGCCGGATCCATTCGGACCGGCCAGAGGTTTGCCCCGGGTATCCAGACGAGATCAATGTCCTCGCCGATGATCCGGCGCAGCATCTTGAGCATGCCGGCCACCGTGTCGTTCAGATCCAGGACCTTGGGCGCAACGGTTTGCTTGCGGGCGAAGGCCAGGAGCTGACGCACCAGATCGGCAGAACGTGTGGCGGTCTCCTGGATCTGCTCCAGTCGCCGACGAAGGGGATCGCCCGGGTCCACCTGCATAAGGCCCATCTCCGCATGGCCCAGGATCACCGAGAGCATGTTGTTGAAATCGTGGGCCACGCCCCCGGCCAGTCGGCCCACCGATTCCATCTTCTGAGACTGGGCAAGCTGGGCATGGAGCCTTTCCCGATCCGTTTCCGTATGGATGCGGTCGGTGATGTCCCTGACAAGTCCTCTGAATCCAATAATCTGATTGTTTTTTTCTACAATAAGAGAGGCCGAAACCTCGATCGTCCTCCGTTGCCCGTCCTTTCGAATAATGTCCCATACAAAACCCTGCAGGGGCTCGCCGGTCGTGAAAACCCTGTTGTACGCCTCAAGCACCTTATTTCTATCGGTCTCGTCTGCTGCATAATGTCGGTAGCTCATGCCCATCAATTCTTCAGAGGAATATCCAAGGATCTTCTGGAATGACCTGTTGAAGAAGGTGAATTTCCCGGCCAGATCCACCTCATGATACCCTTCCTCCATGGTTTCAAGAATGATTCGATATTTCTTTTCGCTTTCCCGCAGTGCCTCTTCGGCCTTCTTGCGCTCCGTGATGTCGTGGGCGATGGCGAAGGTCAGGCCTTCCTCCGGCTTGGGGTGGGAATTCCAATCGAGATGCCGGTATGAACCGTCCTTGCAGCGATACCGGTTTTCAAAGGAAATCACGTCAACGCCTTCTTTGAGTCTCTCCTGAATGACCGCTATGGTGGACGCCACATCTTCGGGATGGACAAAATCGAGGAAGGGCCGGCCCAAAAGCTCTTCCTTCGAATACCCGAGGACCTCTTCAAATGCGGGGTTGATCCGAACAAAGGTCGCCGTGTGGATATCGGCAACGCAGATCAGGTCTCTGGCCATGTTGCAGAGCCTAATGTAGGCCTCCTCTGCTCGTTTGCGATCGGTGATGTCCTCAATACTCACCAGGACCCGGCCATAGGTGTCTTCATAGCCCGGCGCCACGGCCCAGTGGATTTGGACGTGGAGGATTTCTCCATCCAGGGCCACATGGACCCTTTCCGTGGAAAAATGGGTTTTTCTTTCAGCCACCGCCATGAGGTTGGCGATAAAACTCTCGTAGGACACCCTGGAAAACACCCTGGTAATCCCTGAAAGGAGATCTTCCCTGGCCTTTGCCTTGTATAGTCTCAGGGTAAACCTGTTGACATCCACCACGCGCACCAGAGCCGCCAGTTCACGGCACAGGTCGGGATGCGATTGAAAATAGGCCTCAGGGTCTCCCACGCCCCGGGCCATGATTTCATCCACACGCCGTTTGACTTCCGAATAGTCCTGCTCCCACAGGGAAATGGGGGCATCCTCAAACCATTGCCGCCATTTTTGTTGGCTCTCCCGCAGGGATTCAATTTCTCGAATCAAGGTCTCCTTTGTTTCTTGTCGATTGTCCATTTTGTCACCTCAAAACAGCGTCAGAACGATTGATGGACACGGCATATCCTTTTCCTATTGCTTTTGCAGCACCTGGCGCAATTTTTCATTCAATGCTTCGAGCGAAAAGGGCTTCTGGATGAATCCGTGGGCCCCCGAATTCAGGATCTCCCGGGCCGGGCCGTCTATGGAGTAGCCGCTGCATACCACGACCTTCAGATCGGGCCTTGCCGCCATGATGAGCGGATACACCTGAATGCCGCTCATGTCCGGGAGCTTGATGTCGAGCAGGGCGAAATCGATGCCGCCGTCAAAGGTCCTGGCCGTGTGAACCGCCTCTTGCCCGGTCGCGGCCTTGAGGACGCGATAGCCCAGCATTCCCAGCATGGTCTGGGTCATATCCATCACCAGCTCATCGTCTTCGATGACCAGAACGGTTTTTTCATCCCCGATGGTTTCGACCCCGGGGGCCTTGCCGTCTCTTGCTCCCTCCTCCCTCCTCTCTGCGCTAACGGCCGGCAGGTAGATCCGGACCAGGGTCCCTTTGCCCTGGGCCGAGTCCACCTTGATGGCCCCGCCGTGATTCTTGACAATCCCGTAAACAGCGGCCATGCCCAGCCCCCGGCCCAGGAAATGGGTGGTAAAGAAGGGATCGAATATCCGCTTCCGCGTCTCCTCGTCCATCCCCTTTCCCGTGTCCTCGACAGAGAGGCAGACATAAGGGCCCGGCGCGAGTCCGGGATAGCCTTCGACAGATGGTGCATCCAGGTTTATATTCCGCGCCCATATACGGATCCGGCCCGGTCCGTCCATGGCCTCGTTGGCGTTTGCAATCAGGGCCGACAGGACCATCTGCAGCTGGGTGGTGTCGGCCTTTATGAAAGAGAGGTCCTCGGGGAGATCGGTACCCACGTGAACGTCGGGCTTGAGGGTATGTTCGATAAGGGGGATTGTCCCCAGGACAAAAGCCGGCAGGGAGAGGACCCGGACCTGGTATTTCCCTTCTCTGGCATAGGCCAGCAATTGACGGGTCAGGCGGGCCATGCGGCGGCTTGACGCCTTCATGTGCTTCAGGGCTTTCATCATCTTGTCGTCCTGACCGTATTCCATCTCGAGCAGGTCGAGGTTTCCGATGATCGGGGTCAGGGCGTTGTTGAACTGGTGGGCAATGCCCCCGGCCAGGGTAGCAATGGCCTCTGTCTTCCTCGCTTCCTGGAGCTGCATCTGGAGGCGGTTGGATTCGGTGACATCACGTATAATCCCCTGGTATCCGATGACGTTCCCCATTTCGCCGTAACGATTGACCACATCCATCCTGCAATCCATCTCCAGGCCATCGGATCGACGCAGTCTGGTGGAAAACTCCTGTAAGGAACCGTTCTCCTCCATCTCTTTGCGGAACCGATGCCCGTCATCGGGGTCGACGTAGAACTGCTGGAAATTCATGCCGAGCATCTCTTCCTTTGTGCAGCCGAAGAGATTCAGGGCATATGTATTTGCGTCAACCAGATCGCCTCCCCGGGTGGTAAGCACAATGGCGCTCTTCGCGTGATCAAACAGGGAGCGATATCTTTCCTCGCTCTGTCTCAGGGCCTCCTCATATGCCTTTCTCTCGGTAATGTCCCGGATCGACTCAATGGCGCCCGTCACCTCGCCGTTTTCGGCATAGAGAAGAGACGCCTTGTTCCAGAGGGTGCCACCCGGTTTGACGAGACAATTATAGGTCTCGGAAACCAGGGCCTCCCCTTCTTTCTTGATATATTGGTAGGCCGCCTCCGCCTCCTTGTCCCATCGGCTCACCAGATCGATCAGTATGGGCCGTCTCTTCCCGTAAAAGGGGATGGCATATTGGAAGTCCGCCTTTCCCAACATATCCTTTGCCCGGATGCCTGTCATCTTTTCAATGGCATGATTCCAGGCAACCACCTTTCCATTGGTGTCAATCACAAAGGTCGCGTCCGGGAGAAAATCGATGATCTGCCTCATGCGCTCCTGTGAAATCCTGAGATTCTCTTCTGCCTGCTTTCGCTTGGAAATGTCGAGTGCGATTTCCAGTCGCACCATGCGTCCATCCGGCCACTTGATGGCCTGGTCCCGGATTTCCCACCATCCCCCTGCCTTGGGGTTGTAATGGTCCCAGACAATAGGCCCGGTCGGCTCCCCGGATGCAGCGATCAGGCGGTTATTGGTGCAGAACTCACAGGGACCCAATTGTCCATCATGGAATGCCTGCCAACAGAGATCTCCGACCCGGTTGCCGAACAGGTTTTTGATATATTTATTAATGAAGAGGATCTCGTACGTTTCCATGTCCGCGACATATACGGCTGCATCCAGACTGTCCAACAGCAAGAGAAAACGATCCAGGGTTTCCTTCCGATCACTCATCTGTCGCTCCAACTCCCGGTTGATCTGCTTCAATTGGTCGTTGGCTTGGCGCAGCTTTAATTCCATCTCCCTCCTGTAGAGGGTGATCTCGACAAATGCCCTGATCTCCCTTTCATCAAAGGGCTTCATCACGTAACCGAAGGGTTCGATATACTTTGCCCTCTCAATGTACTCCGGGTCACCGTATCCGGATATAAATATGATCGGGATGTTCTGTTGCGCCTTGATCATGGCGCCCGCGGCTATGCCGTCGGTTTCACCGGGCATCACCACATCCATGAGGATGAGATCCGGTCTCAAATCCCGGGCCAATTCAACCGCCTCTCTTCCGGATTCGGCCTGCCCAACCACCTCATAGCCCAGGCCGGTGAGCATCTCTTTGATTTCAAGCCGAGTGAGCCATTCATCATCAGCGATCAGAATCCTTACCATGGTTTCTCTCCCCTGTCTTCAACAAGGTCTCCATGCCCGGATGGCTACCCCGATCGGGTCTTAAAAAACATGATTCACCTTATGTTCCCCCACACGCTTTTCAAATGCCGCACGCCGTGCCGGGTCACCCGGCGGCCCATTTTAATACCGCGATCCTGAATTGCCGTGGTTGGATTTCTGTGATATCATGGGCCGAAATAGTCACCACAGCCTGGTCGAGGGGAGTGAGGCGTACAGATGATTTGAATTCGGTCGGCATAGAATGGACCTCTTTGCCAGATGGATTGGTGGGATAGAAAATATGCCACCTTGCATCCTGTTGTCAAGAAAGAGCGAAGGTTCCCCAGCCCCTGCGTGGGCGCATGGGAACCTTTGAGCGTAACTTTTTCTTTCGCGGTGTATCTGAGGCAGGTGATGTCTTGACCTATCCCGGTTGGCGGCAGGGGGTGCGTCGCCTGAGCCGTGGCTGTGGATAAGGTCGCACATGAAGGCGCTGGAAAAGGTCCCGTTAGGATCGTTCAGGGGCTTCCGGTTTCGTCTTGACATCCCTTGCGCGCATTGGGTATAGTCATTTTATAGCTAAATAGTAGCCATATCCGGATGAGGGTTCTTTAACAGGGCCTGGATTCCGAACTCCACCTTTAGAGGAGGCCAACCAATGGATATAACAAAAGAACTTATCGACATAGTCGGAAAAGACAGCGTATTTGACGACCGGGTGGAGTGCCTCGCCTACTCCCGGGACCTCTCCGTGCATGAGGGGATCCCCGATGTCGTGGTGTTTGCCCGCACCACCGAGCAGATCGCGGCCATCATGCGGTTAGCCACCCGGGAAAAGGTGCCTGTGACGGTCCAGGGATCAGGGACGGCCACCACCGGGGCCTCCCTCCCTGTGGAAGGGGGCATTCTTCTGGACGTCCACAGGATGAACCACATTCTCGAGATCGATAAGGACAATTTTTTCGCACGGGTCGAACCCGGCGTCATCTGCAACGACCTCAACATCGCCCTCAAGAAACACAAACTCATGTTCCCGCCCAATCCGGGGAGCGAACTCATCGCCACCATCGGCGGGATGATGTCCACCAACTCGAGCGGCCACCGGGCCGTCAAGTACGGCACGGCCAGGGATTATGTCAAGGGTCTCAAGGTGGTCCTGGCAGACGGCACGGTCATCGAGACCGGATTCAAGACCCCGAAGTCGTCCTTTGGGTATGACCTGAATCACGTCTTCACCAGTTCCGAGGGGACGCTGGGGGTCATTACCGAGGTCATGGTAAAGATCCAGCCGATCCCGGAATACAATGCCCTGGCCCTGGCCATCTTTCACGATCTGTTCGCGGCCGGAAAGGCCGTGACCGACATTATCGGTTCGGGCATCCAGTTGACCGCCTGTGAGATCCTGGACAATTACAGCCTCAAGGTTGTGGAAGAGGCCATCGGCAAGGATGTCAGCAAGATAGAGGCCATGCTGATCATCGAGTCGGACGGGGTCAAGGAGACCGTCACAAGGGATATGGAGCGGATCGGCGAGATATGCCGCAAATATGGCGTGGAAGAGTTTACCTGGAGCGACGATCCGGCCAAGGCCGGCGAGATCATGGAGGCCAGGGGCAAACTGGTGCCCACCCTCTCGCGAATCAAACCGGGCAACCGGCTGGTGGCCATTTCCGAAGACCTGGGCATCCCCCCCACCCGGATCCCGGAGGTCATCAAGCGTGCCCAGGAGATCTCTAAGAAATACAACCTTTTGATTACGACCTTCGGGCATATCGGAGACGGCAATGTGCACACCACCTTTGTCACCGACATGCGGAGCCGGGAGGAATGGGATCGGCTTCGGCCGGCCGCTGACGAACTGGCCAATCTGGCCCTCGAGATGGGGGGCACGGTGACGGCCGAACACGGGACCGGGCTTGCCCGGAATCCCTACATCGAAAAACAGTTGGGGCCGGCGTTGGAGGTAATGCGGTCCATCAAGAACGCCCTGGATCCCCTGAACATTCTGAACCCCGGCAAGATGGGGCTCGAAAAGAAGAAATACGATATCTATGACTATTTTGCCTTCAAAAAATTTTTGGAACACCCGGAAGGGCTTAACTCCTATGGCGAGGCGGTGGACAATGAGCTCCTGGCCTGCATCTACTGCGGGTTCTGCCGTCTCGGGTGCCCCACCTTCAGCGTAACTCACAGGGAATCGCGCAATGCCCGGGGGAGAAACGCCCTGGCATTCAACCTCCTGAACGGGAGCATCGAGCCTTCGAAGGATCTGGCAGAGGCCTTTTACAGTTGCACTACCTGCCAGGCCTGCACCTATTTCTGCCCGGCCCGGGTCAAGGTGGACGAGATTGTGGAAGGAGTCCGCAAAAAATTGTATAAGGCGGGTCTTACCCCTGAACCGGTGCTCGGGATTCGAGACAACATCTTCAAGATGGGGAATGTCTATGCCAGCGCCAAGGCGGACCGGATCGACATCTATCCCCCGGCGCTCAAGGAAAAGATCCAGAAAGGGGAATTGAAAAAGGAGGCCGAAACGCTTCTCTTCATGGGGTGCGTGCCCAGCTACCTGGACATGAAGATGGTCCCCAGCCTGATCAAACCCCT
>JAWOIH010000058.1:0-4997 GCA_046484725.1 Candidatus Desulfacyla sp.
CCGGGGATAACAGGCTTATCTCCCCCAAGAGTCCACATCGACGGGGAGGTTTGGCACCTCGATGTCGGCTCATCACATCCTGGGGCTGGAGCAGGTCCCAAGGGTTCGGCTGTTCGCCGATTAAAGTGGTACGTGAGCTGGGTTTAAAACGTCGTGAGACAGTTTGGTCCTTATCTGTTGCGGGCGAAGGATATTTGAGGAGATCTGTCCCTAGTACGAGAGGACCGGGATGGACAGACCAATGGTGCACCAGTTGTCCCGCCAGGGGCATCGCTGGGTAGCTATGTCTGGCAGGGATAACCGCTGAAAGCATCTAAGCGGGAAGCCCACTCCAAGATAAGATATCCCGTGGCGCAAGCCACCTGAAGGCTCGTTGAAGACGACAACGTTGATAGGTCGGGTGTGGAAGCGTGGCAACACGTGGAGCAAACCGATACTAATAAGCCGTGCGGCTTAACCATATCCTTTATAAACCAAATCACCCTGCTGTTCAGATGTCAGAGGACAGAAGACAGAAACCAGAACAAGCTTGGCGCTGCGCGCCTGGTTATAAGAAATCGGCCTCTGGCCGGAAACTGTTCTGGCTTCTGGATTCTGGATTCTGGATTCTGGTTTTTCGGTGGCCATAGCGGAGAGGCCCCACCCGTTCCCATCCCGAACACGGAAGTTAAGCTCTCCAGCGCCGATGGTACTGCACGGGCGACTGTGTGGGAGAGTAGGTCGCCGCCGAATTCTTTTTCCACGCCCCCCTGGCTGCATAAGCCGCGGGGGCTTTTTTTTGCCCGGCTAAGCCGGGGGGCGATGTACCGGCACAAGCGCAGGAACTATCTCATCGAAATCGAGATCGAAATCGAAAATTCTTCCAGCCCGAATCCCTGATAACCTCCGCCCCTGTCCTCTGCCTTTTGCCTTCCGGTGGGAGAGGCGCTTCGCGCGGTACGGGTACGAGGTGCGAGGTGCGAGGTGCGAGGTGCGAGGTGCGAGGTGCGAGGTTTTGAGTTTGGAGCTTGCAGCTCGCGGAGAATATAACAACCCCTTCTCCCGAGGGAGAAGGTGCCCCGAAGGGGCGGATGAGGGGAATTCCCCAACAGCCTGCAAACGAGACACCAGAACCGCTCACCTGTGTGGCAGAGAAATTTTCGATTTCGATCCCGATTGCGATTTCGATTTCGATTGGTGCTTCCTGCGCTGCGCGCAGCGGGGAAAAGGATGAACCGGATAGAGAAGTCTTCATTCAATCAACAGCGAAGCTGCAGACTCCTTCTGTCATCCGTCCTCTGGCTTCTGTCTTCTTTCATCCTACCTCTGTCATCTGTCCTCTGACTCCGTCGTAATATAAGTGCAATAACGGCAGGAATAGAATAAAATATTCATAAAGAAAGAGTAAAAACACCTTGCCCGAGCCGTAAACAAGTACTTCCCGGGGCGAATAATCAGGTCCTTATCAGTCATTGCCATGATCATCTCATCACGCCGACGAGACGTTACAACTGCCGCCTTGGTCCTGGCGCTGACCCTTGCCTCCCCCTGTGACGCATCCCGCGGCAGCCTGTACGATGCAAGCTGGCAGCGGACGTACGAATTATACCGGGAAATACCCCACCTTACCCCGGAAGAACTCGACTTCGGCGCCCAGGTTATTCTCGGTCTCGATTATAATTCCAAGCGGGTGTTCCGCCAGATGTGCCGGATGCGGGGCATTGACTTCAGCAAAAGCAGGGAAGCCTGGTCCGCCCTCACCCCGCTCGGATTATCCTACGAACAGGTCCTGTGCTTTGAAGCCTGGAGTGAAATCGGCGGAATAGAAATTGACCTGGCCATCTCCGCCCTCCCGGAAATCAAATCGTTGACCTATGAGGCCGGCAAATCATTCCGGCAATATTGCACACTTCCCGGGATCAGCCCCAATCATGCCCTGAAAACGATTCCGCTCCTCAACCGCCTGGATGACTCACAAAATCAGGCGGTCCAGGGCCTGCTGGCCGTCAGGGAAATCAAGGCCGGGGAAGCGCTGAACGGCCTCGGCGAAATCGCCAGGCTGCACGGTCATCAGGCCAGGGCGGCGGGAGCGTTTGCCCGAATCCCGGGGATGACCGTTGCAATGATCGGTGATGCCCTGCCCCTTATCAGGCAACTCGACCAGGACAATGCCTGGAACGCGCGAACGCTCTTTCTGACGGACGAAATGGTTCCCGATGCGGCCTGGTTCTGGCTCATCTCTTATTTTGCCACCCCCCTGGAAATCAGGGAAAAACAGTTCCGCTCGTTCGACGATCAGCAGAAGCAGGCTCTCGTCAGGGCCTTTTATGCCGGCGGCGAGGAAATAATCTGGAAAATAAATAACCTGCATGGGGTCACCGATCAATTCGGTTTTGAAATATCCAACCATGAACTGCTGGGCTATTCGGACAGGCATCTCCAGGAGCGGTTTGAGATGCTGTCCCCGCAGGTCAAATCCCGGTTTGGAAACAGCTTCTATCAGGCGGCCGCCAAAGGAACCAAAGTAAGCCTCCTCAAGGAAGCGACGGCGGCTGACCGGTTTGCAACGGCCCGGCGGCTGACATCGGCCAACATCTATGCCCTCCTGTCCCAGGGCAGTGAACTGTACGACAGCTCCTTCAGGAACATCCTGGTGCCCGTCCTGAAGAATCACGTCCAGACATCCTTCGCCAATAATCTCCTCAACTTCCTCAACGCGACCGATCCCGGTAATCAGCTGGTCTCCAGCTTCATCGTCAGCCTTGCCCAGAAAGGAAAACTGACCACCTTTTTTCCCGACAACCCGTACGAACAGCAACAGATTCTCGATCTGGTGGCGGAATCGGCATTCAAGGATGAGGACTCGATTATTCTCTTCTCGGCAACCTTTATGTACCTCCTCGAAGTCCTTGAACCTTCGGCCAGAACATTTCTGATTTCCAGGATGAGCGGCCAGGCCGATGCCGGCACCGCCGCCTATGCGAGGCTGATTTCGGTCATTCTGCAGTACTATCTGCAGGAGTTTCCCCATCTGCTCCTTCCCGAGGATAAATCCATGATAACCGGTCTCCTTGCCAGGCACGGGACGGTCAACCTCGGCAAATATCTTGCAACCCCCTTTGACCAGTGGAAAGAGGACGGAAGACTCTCGTCGCTTTCGGTATTCCATCCCGACGACGACGGCCGGGATTCTTTTCTTTCCAATGCCAGGATGCTCCTGGCCGGGGGCTATCGCCTCGCCCTCTCCGACCAGTTCACGGTCAACCCCCTGCCCGACAGCGTAAAAAAGTCCGTGCCGGGCCTGATCGCGGACGCCCAGGCCAATCCGGCAAAAGGGCTGTCCATCCTCTTCAGAAGCATGCAGGGCAACCACTATGCGGTCTCTTTTGACCGCACCGTCAACGGTGTACGGATCAGCCATGCCGCCTACGTGTACAGCGACGAGAAGAACCAGGAAAACCTGATGGAGCGGTTTATTCTCAGCGGGGCGGAAATGTTTGCCCAGCGCGGACACAGCTACTGGCGCTCCGAACAGATAACCGACCCGCTGGAAAAGCTGATGCAGAACGGCACCCTGACCGAAAAAGACCTGCGGGCCAAACAGCGGTTTTTAAGCCTCGGCTCCTGCGGCGGGGTAAAGGCTTACACCCGGCTGAACCAGATGTTCCTGGGTCACGTCGATATCCTGGCAACCATCGGCACCGGTCTGGCGGTCATCAATGATCCGTATAATAAAACCTTTTTTGAGGTCGTTGCCAGAAGTCCCTCCACCATCACCTGGAAAGACATGGAAGGCGAACTCGCATTTATTTTCCAGGGAGGGCATGGGCGCGATTACCTGCAGCCCGGTTCCCTGCCTGCCATTCTGCACAAAATCCTTGACGAGAAAAATACCGGGCTGCCGGAAGGCGTAATCGGCAGCGCCGGGGGAAGAACGGGATAGGGACAGGCCATGGCAGTCTATACGGCGGACCAGCAGGACAAGATCCTGGACAGCATCCGGCAGAACAAAGTGGCCCAGGTTTATCTTCTGTTCGGCGAACGCTTTCTCTGCCGGCAGGCAGCCGAAAAGGTCTGTCAGGCTCTGCTGACGCAGGGCGGGACCCTCCACCCCGTCGACGGTGACCGGGAAAAATTCACCACGACGCTGCAGAAGCTGTCCAGTTTCAGTCTTTTCCCGGGCAGACAGGTCTATAGGGTGAGCGATACCCGGCTGTTTCATTCCATCCAGGTCGCCGAATCCCTGTGGAAAAAAACCGTCAAGGCATGGGCGGACAATGAACCTGCGCGGGCGGTCCGCCACCTGCGAAGCATGCTGGAAACCGCAGGATTGAACCCGGACGACGCGGAGAACGATCCCTCCTCCCTCTCTCCTGCCCGGTGGAAAAAACTGTTCGGCTTTGCCAGGCCCCAGAGTGATCTTGCCTGGATCGGCCCGCTGCTCGCGGAAAACGCCGGCCGGGAGCAGTTTCAGCATGCGAGGGCCGACGACGATCCTGCCGCGCTGCTGGAAAAACACCTGGACAGCGGCCTGCCCGGCCGGAACGTTCTTGTCCTGACCACGGAGGATGTCGACAAGCGGAAGCGCCTGTATAAACTCCTGGCGGAAAAGTATGTCGTTCTTGACCTCGGAGTTGAGGCCGGCAGCGGCAGCCGGGCCCAGGCGGCGCAGAAAAAAGTCCTGCTTGATCTTCTGCACGGGACGCTGAAGGAATTTGACAAGACCATATCAAGGGAGGCCGCCGACCTGCTTTGCGAGCGTGTGGGTTTCCATCCGGTGGCCGTTGTCAGGGAGAGTGAAAAGCTTGCCCTGTACACCGGTTCAAGGACCCGGATCGATACGTCCGACCTCGACGCCATCGTCGGCCGGACAAGGCAGGAAGCCCTTTTTGAATTGACCGATGCCCTGGGCAAGAGAGAACTGGAACGGGCCCTGCTGGTTGCGGCGCGTCTGGAAGAACACGGGATTCATCCCCTGGCGGTCATTGCAACCCTGAAGAATTATACCAGAAACCTCC
>JAWOIH010000181.1:0-6298 GCA_046484725.1 Candidatus Desulfacyla sp.
AGAGCTTGCACTTCCGGGGCATCAAACCTATGGAAACTGCACGGGAACTGGTCGCACGCGCTCGCTCCCGGGTGCGGTATGAGGAAGAGAGGGCCATTCGCCTGGCCGTGGAAGAAACCCGTGCCCATCGGGCGCAATGCGTATCCGGATCTTTATCATCGACACCAATGTAGTCGTTGCCGGACCCATCACCAAGGAACACAGGTGTCCGACCGTCCGAATATTGGATGTCTAACTCTCCCGACCCCCGGGATGCCCATCTTTGGGCTCTCTTGGCATCAGAGCCAACGGCAATTCTGATCACCGGGGATCGGCTTCTCATTGAAAGTCCAAGACCGCAAAGCTCAATTCACGTCCTGCTCTACCATCCGAAAAAGACGGCTGCATATTTCAATGCGGTGAAGACGATGACGGTGGCCAGCATCCATTTGATGGCCTTTGCCGGCACGAATTTCTGACAGCGTGCTCCGAGATACATGCCGGCCATACCGCCGATCCCGAACAGGATCCCCAGGGGCCAGTCAGGGGCCACCGACATGTCGGGATAAAACGGGGCGATTGCCTGATAAAAGGCAACCCCGGCCACAGAGGTGACAAAAGTCCCCATGAGGGCTGCACCTGCAACGGTATAGACCGGCAACCCGAAGAAAGTCACAAAAAAAGGCGCAATGATAGCCCCGCCGCCGATCCCATAGACGCCCCCCACGATCCCCACTATGAAACTGAGCCCAAAAATGCCCCAGAACGATACCTCAAATGTCTCGTCATAAAAGGTGTAGCCCAGGCGTTTGAAGTTGAAGTGGGTTACCTTGATAGCTGGCAGGGCATGGTCCGGGGTCTCTCCGTCTGCGACCTTTGACCGTCGCAGTCGCACCATCTGCTGAAAGCGTTTTTCGCTGTCGCCCTTGCCCCCGGTCTCCTTGTCTTTCTTTAGGAGGTCCCGCACCATCTTGATGCCGATATAAAGAAGAACAGCAGCGGCGAAGAGCTTGAACTGTTTCGCGTCGGGGAGATACTCCACGCGGACGATGGCACCGATAAAAACGCCTGGCAGGGTCCCGACAATCACGGTCCAGGTCAGGGGCCAGACCATGCGCCCTTCTTTAACATAACGATAGACCCCGCTGGGAATGGCAATGATGTTGAAAAGCTGGTTGGTGGCGCTCACCGAAGGATGGGTATAGCCCAAGAAGGTCATCTGGAAGGGGAGGAGCAAAAAGGCGCCTGAAACCCCGCCCATGGAGGTGAAAAAGGAAATGACAAGTGCAACCAGCGGGGGGACCCAGGGGGCAACCTCAATTCCTGCGGTTTGGAAGAGCATTTAATATTCCTCAAAAAAGAAATGGCTGAATGGGGATGTGCTCCTCTTATCTTCGGGTTACCATGAGGAATTCAGGCCCGATTGTCAAGGCTGTTCCAAGTACGTACGCTGTGGGTTGAATGCGCCATGACAAGACTTCAGCAGCGCAAACGCAAACCTGTTGAGGGTCAGGATTGCATGCATTGAGGAAGGCAGGCACCATTTTGGTGGGACTTGTGACAGGATTGCCGTGCATGCTCTTTGGAATGGCCAGGTGGAAGTCTGGAGCGTGGGCCACGGCTGAATTATTCTGTAGGATGGGTTTTATCAGGCGTTTTGAGGTGTCACTGGTCAGTTTAAATTGTTTAAAGTTCTGAAATGGAAACTAATTGACAAATTACGACACTAAAATTAATATGTGCCCAAAAATACTTGTCCAAAAGGAAGGTTGAATAACGATGAGACGTCACATGTTTGGGACTATAGGCGCTTTATTCTTTCTTGTTTCGTCCGTTCTGCCCTGTTCTTTCGGGGCCGAACCTCATGGGAAACTGATCCTGTTTCATGCCGGGAGCCTGTCCTTGCCGTTCGAAGCCATGGAGAAGGCCTTTGAAGCAGCATATCCGAAGGTTGACATGCTTCGTGAGCCGAGCGGGAGTCAAAAGGCTGCTCGAAAGATTTCGGAGTTGAACAAGCCGTGCGACATCATGGCGTCTGCGGACTACCAGGTGGTCGACAAGCTTCTCATTCCTGATTTTGCCGATTGGAATATCCGTTTTGCGAGCAACCAGCTGGTGCTCTGCTATACGGAAAAGAGCAAGAATTCTAACGAGATCAATGCCGATAACTGGCGTCGGATTCTTCAGAGGAGAGGGGTATCATGGGGTCACGCCGATCCTAATATCGATCCCTGCGGGTATCGGTCCCTCATGGTCCTCCAATTGGCCGAAAGGTATTACAAGGATTCGGGACTCTACAATAAACTGATCGCCAACCGGCCCAAGGAAAACATTCGCCCCAAATCCGTTGAATTGATCTCTCTCCTTCAGACCGGAAACATGGACTATGCGTGGGAGTATCTGTCGGTGGCGGTGCAGCACGGACTGAAATACATCGCGCTTCCTGACCAAATCAACCTCGGAAACTATCAGTATGATGATTTCTATGCCGAGACCGTTGTCAAGGTAACGGGCAAGGCACCGGGAACACTTATGGACATGAAGGGAAACTCCTGCACCTACGGCGTCACGTTGATCAAAAACGCCCCCAACAAAGAGGCGGCCATCGCTTTCCTGATCTATATGTTGAATCCACAGGGCGGATTGAAGGTGCTCAAGGAAATGGGGCAGCCGCCCTTTGTCCCGTGCAGGGTCCCCACAGAGGAGATGAAGGCCAGGCTCCCAGAGCGGCTGAAAACACTGGTGGAAGTCAGGAATTGACCTCTGCGTAATCTGCGTAATCTGTGGATTGGTTCGAATGGACAAGAGGGATCCGTTTTTTTGGTTAACCGTTTCGACCAGCGTCATCATCCTGGCGTTTATCGTCCTGCCGCTATTCGATATGGTGACCGCTCCTTCTCTTTCCATGCTCACGGAGACACTGAAAGATCGGGACGTGCTCCAGTCGATCTGGCTCAGCATGTATGCCTCCGGCACGGCCGCCCTGATCTCCTTTGTGTTGGGAACGCCCCTCGCCTATCTTCTGGCCCGCACCCACTTCAGGGGGAAGCGATTGGTAGAGAGCATCATCGACCTCCCCATTGTCATTCCACACCCTGTCGTGGGCGTCGCCATCCTCAGCGTTGCAGGGAGAAATCACTGGATCGGGCAGATATTGGGCGACCTGGGGATACGGATCATGGGGAGCGTTACAGGGATTATCACGGTGCTCACCTTTGTTGGGCTCCCTTTCTACATCAACACGGTGAAAGACGGTTTCGAGTCCATTTCCCCCAGGCTGGAAAATGTCTCGCGCAGTCTCGGGGCGTCCATGGCAGGCACCTTTTTCAGGATCACCTTTCCCCTGGCCTGGCGAAGCATAATCATTGGCCTCATCATGTGTACGGCCCGGGCCATCAGCGAGTTCGGGGCCGTGGTCATTGTGGCCTACCATCCCATGATCGCGCCGGTCATGATTTATGAGCGTTTTGAGGCATACGGCCTTAGATATTCCCAGCCCGTGGCCGTGTGGCTTGTGTTGGTGTGCCTCTTTTTATTTCTGGTACTTCGTGTACTGACGCTACGAAAGGCAAAAGAGTCATGATTCGGTTAGAAGATCTGAATGTGAGTCTTTTGAATTTCAACTTGCGGGATATCCATCTCACCGTAGCGGAAAACGAGTTTTTCGCCTTGATGGGTCCAACCGGCGCCGGAAAGACGGTCCTGCTGGAGGCCATCGCAGGGCTGGTTCCGGTCAAAAGCGGAAGGATCTTTATCGGCGAAAGGGAGGTTACCGGACTGCCGCCGGAAAGACGAGGGATCGGCATTGTCTACCAGGACCATGCCCTGTTCCCTCACCAGACTGTGCTCCAAAACATCACCTATGGACTCCATTTTCACAAGGCTCAAAGGACCGAGGCCCAGGACAGGCGGGAGCATCTGATTGAACTGCTGCAACTGTCCCACCTGTTGGATCGACTGCCGACCCATTTGAGCGGCGGCGAAAAGCAGCGGGTGGCCCTGGCCCGGGCCTTGATGGTGGCGCCGGAAGTGCTCCTTCTGGACGAACCCCTGTCCGCATTGGATCCTAACTTCAGGGAGGAGGTCCGGGACGCCCTGAAAGAGCTTCACAAAACGTCCAAAGCAGCCTTTCTGATGGTGACCCATGATTTCTCCGATGCACTCTTTCTAGCCGAACGGGCGGCCGTGATGAATCAAGGCCGGTTAGAGCAGATCGGGGTGACAGAAGAAATCTTCCGCCGGCCAACCTCCTTTTTTGCGGCGGAATTTGTGGGGATGAAAAATATCTTTCCAGCGACGTTCGATGGGGCCATGGCCAGAATAGGTGAGCTTACCATCGAAATGGGCGCGGCGCCGAAAGGGTCGATGCGATATCTGTCGGTCAGGCCGGAGGATGTGGTGATCAGCAGGGAGCCCACATCCCGAAATGGCGCCACCGTTTTTCAAGGCGAGATCAAGCGGGTGGTGGACCATGGTTTCTACCTGAGCGTCTCCATCAAGACAGGGGGACTTGTCTTTCAGTCCGTTATGCCCAAGAACGCGTTTCTGGACGCGGACCCGAGAAACTGGACTGCCGTCTATGTGCAGGTGAGGCCGTCCTCCCTCCATACATTCTGATCCGTCCCCCATACGCTCTATTCGTTTATTTCTTTCACTCCTTTTCACATTCCTGCCTGGCAAATTGATCAGGCGCTTCTCTCTTCTCCGAAACCGTCCCGCTTCAATTGGCAACGTGAAAAAGCCAGGCCATGTATTTTCAGGCAAACCCGACTTTATAGTCTTTATGAGTTATTTTTGGATGTCATAAGTTTTTAATAATGACATATTAAAATTATTGTTGACAAAAAAGACCTATACGAATAATTAAAAGCCCGTATTGACTTATGTCAGTATTGAAAGATACCAGGCTCTCTCCTCCGATTGTCTTTCAATGGGAGCCGTTAACGGGCAGGAACGACGATTTCTTGTATAGGGCTGACCATACGATATGAAAAGTCTGATCACGATAGGGTATGTCACTGCTTATCTTCTCTATACGCTGACGCTCATAACCGTTCCTTTGAGATGGAACAACCTATCCCGTTTCCTGTCCGTTGCGGCCTTGCTATTGAATGCGATCATCCTGGCGGCCGTTTCAATCGTGTCCGGCCAGCCGCCTGTCTTTGAGGGATTTTCAGGCCTGTTGTTTATTGCCTTTGTTTTGGGCTTCCTCGGAACTTTCTTTTGTCCTAAGGAAGAAAGGCGCTTGAGCGTCAGGGCCTGGGTCTGGATGGAAGTTCTCCTCCTCTTCGGCATCATGCTGTTCTTCACCAAAGAGCCGCCCCCGCACCGCTTCCATCATACCTATCTCTGGGTGGTCCTCTTCCATGGATTCCGCGGGATTGCCCTCTCCTTCGCCCTCTTTTCGGCAGCCCACTTCATCCGCTTCCGGATGGAACCTGAGCGCAGACGGGCCAATAACCCTCTCTTCGGCCAAGGCCGCAACTCTCTGCTTCTATCCGCGCTCGCCTTTCTCTGCGGGGAATACGCGGGCATTGTCTGGTGTCAGAACGGATGGGGGGATTTCTGGCACTGGAGTCCTGCGTTCTTTCAATCCACGCTGATCATTCTCTGCCTCATGTTCGCCTTCCATATCCCCGGCAAGAATCCCCGGTCCGATGACCTTCGATCAGTGGTCGCCATTATGACGCCCCTCGTGATGCTGACCGTGGTTGTTGTCAAGGGGGTGTCATGAAAAAGCTCGCGGAACACCTTTCCTCCATGCAGTTCACGACCGGCATCCTCGTTGCCCTCATGTTCTGGTTTGCCTGGGGGATCCTTCTGGCAGAGTCAGATCTTTACAGCGAGGACTTCAGGATGATGAACCGTCTCCTGGCCCCCGCATGGTTCTCGACGCCCGATAGGCTCTCGCCTCTCCTGAAGCTCTGGTTCGTGGGTCTCTGTCTCGTCATGGCCGTCCTCGGGATCAACCTCATCTTCTGCTCCTGGACCAAGATCCTGAAGCTCATGCGGAGCAGGCAGGCCGCATCCAGGCTCGTCATGCTGATCATCCACGTGGTCTTCGGTCTCGTGGCCTTGGGTCACTTCGGAAGCTTCGTACTGGGTTACCGATACGAAAACACAAAATTGCAGGAGGGTCAGTCCTTTACCCTGCCGCAGGGATATGCCGTGACCGTCGGCAACATCCATTTTGAAGGTGATGTGAAACAGCTCCATCAACGCCCCAGAGACGCCCGTCCGGGCGCCTTCAATCCCGAGGCCAGTTTTTGCGAGGTGGCTCTGACCAGAGATGAAAACCCGGTATCGCAGGGACGCGCCT
>JAWOIH010000226.1:0-10244 GCA_046484725.1 Candidatus Desulfacyla sp.
GGCGAAAGCCAGGCGGAAGGTGAACCATAATTAAAAAGACGAACGGTGTCTTTCCAAAACTCGAGCATTCTGCTTTAAATATCCCGGAGAGATGTTTGAATAGGATGCCAAAAGACAAAATATATTGACTTGCATTGACTTATTGTCTATTAGGCATATAGAAGCGTTGAATTAAACCACAAAATCGATTCGAATTCAATTTAAAATAAAGGAACCATTTTTGATATGTTGAAGGTCGACAGACGGTTACGTGTGTGCGGGTCATTGCAGGGCGCCTTTGGGTTACCATACCCGAAGGCGTTTTTGTTCGGTGACAATGAGATTGCAAGGCCGGGTTCATTTTCTGCGATGCAGGGCGAGCCCATTTGCAATGGATAACCGTCTCACGCCCTGTCCCTTATGCCTTCTTCATAACGGTTCACGGACCGGTGTAAGATGGCCCTCGACAGGAACCGACTCGCGCCCGGAAAGGCCACAACACTGAAACCCGAAGCCTGTACGCTGAAACCTCCGAGTGGCTATCGTTATCCAAATGGACATAGATGCTTAAACGATGCGACATGATAACCCTGGTCCTGTTTATATTGGCAGTAAATCCTGCGACTTCGAGTGTGATAAATGCTGAGAACAAGCGTTACCATTTCGTGCGATAATGACGAAACCGCCCGAATAGAGGGCGCGCAAAAACTCGGGGTTCAGCCCGACGAAATCGCCATAGAACGGGTGGATGCAGAAACCTATAGGGTTGCACTGCAAAACGCCCCCGGCCAACTGGATATTGTCGTTTTGGATCATGATATGAATGCGACAGTCCGGACAATAACACCGCCGTTGGGAGATGGGAAGCCGGTATCGGTTAAGGACGTCGAACAAAAGCTTGCCGACCTGAATGTCGTTTTCGGAATCGACAAGGAGCTTATTGAAAGCATTGTATCCGAAGTTGCCGCCACGGGAATTGCCCGGAACAATGTCCGGATTGCAGCCGGGGAACCCGCAAAGGATGGTGTCGATGCTCGAATAGAGTTCAAATTTCGCCTTAATGGTGACGATCCTCTAACCGTCGATACAGCTCGACGCCGTGGCAAACTGGACCCTTCCACCGTGATCAAGGAAACGGTTGTCCAGGGCGATGTGCTGGCCGTTAAGATTCCATCGGTGGAACCGGTCAACGGCACGACGATAAAGGGTGAAACGCTTACCGGCGCAGAATGCAAAGATAGAATATTGCTGACCGGCGCGAATGTTAAGCTTCTCGAGGATAGTGTAACCTACGTTGCAGCGGAGGGTTTCGCAGGGGGCTATGCGGATTATGTGGACGGCAGTCTCTGTGTTGAGGACGCCCTCCAGATTTCAAAGGATCAATTGAGTGTCCGGCTATCCGTCCATCCGCCGTCGCATTCAGGCAAGATGCTCACGATGGAAATGGTTGAAAAAATGCTGACGGATTTGGGCATAACCTATGGAATCAATCAAAACGCGATTGAGCAGGCATTGAAGGGGGCGGCTGCCGGAGGATTTCCGATACTCAACACGGTTATTGCTGAGGGAAAGGCCCCGGAACCGGGAAACAACGCCGGGATCGAATTTAGATTTCAAACCGAGAAAATGGTAGGGACCGTTGATCAGAAATCCGGGGCCATCGACTACAAAGAACGCCAGGCCCTCCAAAACGTGAAAACCGGGCAGGTCCTGGCAATTAAAGTGCCGGCGACTGAGGGGAAAGACGGGATTAGCGTGTACGGCGAGGTCATTCGTGCCGATCCGGGTATTGACGAAATCCTTGTCCGTGGTGAAAATGTAGAGGTCTCGGATGATGGTCTTGTGTTGACCTCGGCAATCGACGGCGTCGTCGTTCTCACCCACAGAAACAAGGTGGAGGTTTCCAAGCAATTCAAAGTGCCTGGTGATGTCGATTATTCAACGGGCAATTTGTCAATGGATGGAACATTGGATATCAACGGCTGGATTCGGGCAGGGTTCCATGTTCAGGCCAAGGGCAACATCGTGGTCGGCGAAGGTATTGAGGATGCATACGTCGAAGCGGGTGCCGATATCTCCGTAAAGGGCGGCATTATCGGTTCGCGAGAGGGGGAGGTCCGTGCAGGTGGGAATATCATCGTCCGTTTTATTGAAAATGCCCGGGTCCATGCAAACGGCAACATACTCATCGGCAACGATATCGTTCGCAGCACGGTATCGGCCAATAACCGCATTATCGACACAGGGGGAAGGGGTCGCATACGGGGCGGCAGCGTCAGTGCCGGCAAGGTTATCGAAATAAACGAAATCGGATCCCCCGCCGGCATCGTAACCCATGTGAGCGTCGGTGTGGATCCGGAATTGAGGGAAAGACTTCTTGATATTTCAAAGAAGCTGGCCGAGTACAAAAAAACCAGGATAAAGATAAGTATGACGTTGGCAAAATACGATTCATTAGGAAATGATAAGACCATACCCGGTGGACTTCTACACAAACTTGAGACGCTCAGGCAAAACAGACGCATGATCGCCGTTGAGGAAGAGAGGCTTGCAAAAGAGAGGGAGGAGCTGTCAAAAAGGCTGCCGGTTGCAGACGACAAACCGCTGGCGGTGAAGGTGAAAGGGGTTGTCTACTCTGGGACTACCGTGTTCATGAACGGATATGCGTTTAACGTCACGGACGATATCAAGGGGAAAGTAGTTTTTATTTTGGACGAGCAAGAAGGGGTTGTCAAGATGGTAAGGTAATCTGTAACACTGGGGGGATATGGGTATGGATATAGATAAATTGAGAGTCCAGGAGCTTATGCAGACAGATGTGAAACGGATTAAACAATCGGCAACCATTTCCGATGCCGCAAAGGTGATGCGCGATGCAGGGGTATCCAGTCTCGTTGTCGAACCCGATGCCGATGGCGACGCATTCGGCATCATTACACGAAGAGATATCATTGAAGCGTTTCTATCGAGCACCGTCAGCGGGCCCGCTGACCTGGTAGAGGATGTAATGACCAAACCGGCGATCACCGTCAATCTGGGCATGTCCATTTACAATTGCCAGCAGTTGATGCGTATGGTAGGCATCCGAAGGTTGCCGGTTGTTGATGGAAATCAATTAGTTGGGATTCTCAGTAACGCCGATATCTTCGCAAAACTACTCGAGGATATTGTCTGACAGGCATGTGAGGCGATAACGCCCTGAGGGACTGAGACCGTCCGCCATCATTTACAAAAGATTGAATCTCGCCAGTTTGAAGCGATCGGCGGTTTCTTTGGAAACGGCCTTGCCCACTCGGGCCATGAAGAGGTTTTCGGGCCGCAACATCACGTTGGGTTCATTGGTCTGAAATATCTTGAAGCCTTCCCTGGAGAACAGATCGATCAGGGTATTGCGGTAGTCCATGGCCGTACCCCCGTGTGCATCCAGGTCCCAGGTCCATGAATACCCCACCATGTAACATATTCGGGTTTCCACCATAGGGTGATCCAGGGTCAGGCGAAGGACGTTCCGGGCCAGGCCGCTTCTTCGCCAGGGCCGTCTGACCTCGATAATAGAGACCTCCATCATCACCCGGTCCCCGACCTTGATCCAGCGATCCTCCGGCCCCGGATATTCAAGGATGCCCAGGCCGACGATTTCGCCGTCCTTCCGGAACGCCAGCGTCACGTTCACATCCCTTTGGGCCGCTGTCTGGACCAATCGCTTTTTTTTCGTCACCACGGGCCGGTATTGACCCTGCAGCGACGATGCTGGGGCGGTAAAGTGGAGACCCTCGATCTGTTCCGGCGTACAGAAGGATCTGAGCAGCAAGGTCCCGTTGTCCGTTTCAAACCTTACGGTTTTCTGTCGATGATGCGGAGCCAAAACGTGCTCAGAAATCCCCCCACTCTCCGTGGAGGTGCTTGATCATGATCTGATAGTCATGGTAACGGCCGTCAGGGCCCTGCACGTAATCCCTGAGGAGCCCCTCCTTGAAGAAATCGAGCTTCCGCAAGGCCTCAATGGCCGAATCCTCAATGCCCACCACAAAGTCGGCCCTGAGTTTTTCCAGCCCCAGTTCCATAGCCCTTCGAACGAGATCAAAGACCATCCAGCTCCCGAGCCGGTCGTTTCGAAAATCTTCCGCCAAAACAATGCGTAAACGGCCCACATGGCGCCTCCCCCCCTCGGGACGCAGAAGGAGGGCCGCATGGGCCACGATGCGGCTTCCGTAAAGAGCGAGCACGCAGAAGGCCCTTTTTTCGGCATGGTTTATCACCCACGTATCGATCACTTCGCCCTTGGTGGGGTCCTCCTTGATGAACCAGCGGTCTTCCGCCGGAAGATCTTTGTAAAATTCAATGAGGGCCTCTCGGTCGCCGGAATCGGGCGTTTTAAGAGTTACTTCCCTGCCATCCTTCAGCATGACCTCTTTTGGGTACTGTTTTTCGAGCATCCGCTATCCCGTCCTTCGGAACGATGTCTCCCCTTTTCAATCCAATTATTAAGGATCGTCACCCTCAACTTAATTTAGTACCTTATTGCCAGGTTTTCTGTCACGAAAAACAAGAAAATCTCTTTGCGCCTTCGCGTCTTTGCGCGAGTCCCGCCTGGCGGGATTGGTTGCGGGTATCCGCGTTAGGTCTTAAATGGACGCGCCCGATATCCCATGCCGAGGAATATCGAGTCGAAAGCAGCTTCATTTTTCGATACCGTCCATCGCGCAGCTGATCGCGAGACGCCAGGCCGCGCCGTGAAGGGCAACGGTTTGCCAGTAAGCCGACTTCGTCACCGGCGCTTCCACCCCCTTTTGGTGGAACCGATAAACGCCGCCAAGGCCGGCATCAACAAAGAAATCATCCATATCCTTCTCATCTTTTAGCTCCATTCATTCAGCGTGAGATTGAAAAAATCGGCAGCGTTCGTGGAGGATATCCTTTCCAGGGCATCGTCTGAGATATCGGCCCCTTTCAGTTTTTTAAGCTCCCTATCCCATGGATAGGGGATGTTCGGAAAATCGGAACCGTACATAATCCTGTCTGATCGGTAGTCCCTGAGATCGATCTTTTCCGCAATCGGAAAATAGTCCGTTACGACCATCGTTGTGTCGAGCCAGAGATTATCATATGTTTCAATCAGTTTTCTGTAAGCCGATATCTCATCAAATCCAAGATGGGGGACACAGATTCTAAGATCCGGAAACCCTTTTAAAACACGTTCCAGTTTCTCAGCACTGCAAAGCGCATACGGATCACAACTGTAGGCGCTGCTTTTGGGCTCCCTGCCGACATGCATGACGACCGGCTTTCCATTTGCCCGACAACATTCATACAGGCGATTCATAGGATCAGAGTCCATGTCAAAACACTGTACATGGGCATGCAGCTTCACCCCCCCCAACCCGAAATCGAATGCTTCCTGTAAAATGTCTTCCGCATCCTGCTCACCGGGGAACACGGTCGCCATGCCCGTGACCCGATGCTCATATTCTCTGCATTTGTCGGACATATACCTGTTGAGTTGTCTCGCGATTCCTGGCTTATGGCCATACTGAAGGGCGATGATATGCTTTATGCCGTGGGAGAGCAGGAATTCAAATATCCGGGATGATGTCATTCGATACCTGATGTTCCAGGCGTTTTTATCAAACCATTTCCAGATTGCGGAGAAAATATGGCTGGGAAAGATATGAACGTGGGCATCGATTACGGGAGGAAGCCCGGCAGGAACCATTGAATCTTCCCGATCGTCGATTGACGGCATATTCGGTTTTAGCATCACGCTACCCATTAGAGATTCCCTTGTCGTCGTTCCTCTTTACACGTTCACCCTTTTACCTGTCAAGGTGAATAGTTGAGGGCATCTCCGGGATTCAGCGAAAGTGCCTCAGGTCCTTCTTATGGACATACACCCAACCACTGCTGCAACCGAAACACCCATGCAGGTGATCCACACCTGTTGACACCACCCTGCAGCCATGGCAAGGGCGCCGCTCAGGAAAAAACACAAAGCGTAGGCCCCGGACACAGACGCCCTGCTCAGCCAAGATCCTCCGCTATCGGTTTTAAAATGATCCCAAAGGAGTAAAGCACGCCATAGGTGGGCAGCAGGACGGTAAATCCGGCAAGAACCAGGACATAGCCATAATAGAGGTTTCGTGGCCTTGTGCCGATCACGGGTTTCCCCATCGGGCATGGGCAAGCACAACGGATGTTTCCCTCTGACGTTCAGGGATTGTCCAGTATTTCCCCAACAAGTCATCCTTCTCGGCCGGCCCCAAGCGCCGGTAACCATTTTTTTCATAGAAAGCGATCGCCCAGGCAGCGGCAGCCCATGTTCCGATGAGTATCGGTCTGGCGGTTGACGATTCGAGAAAGCGGAGAAGCCTTCCGCCTATCCCGAGGTTCCTTTTGGATGTGCGAACATAGGAATGCCGGATAAGTACCGCGTCGCCCTTGTCCTGAATGCCCATGACGCCTTGGAGGACGCCTTCCTCTTCATACCCCCAAAATACAACCCCGGCGTCCATCTCATGTCTCAACGCGTCCATACTCATATACGGATCATGCAGGCAGTCATCGGGTATCACGCCTTCGTATGCCGTTGCGCCATCGTTAATGATCTCAAAAACCACATCCACGTCCGTGTCCCGGCATTTTCTGATCATACCCTCACCTCATGCTCAAAATGACCCACCCGTTTCTCGCAAAAATTGCGATTAACCTGCACCTACGGGCAATATACAGGCGTTTTCTAATTCATTTCTTGTATGGAATTGCTGCCGCGGTGAAGTGAAGGGGACGTCGTTCCCTTGTTGACGAACAGGTCAATATCGCAACATAACGTCTCCATTCTCACAAGGTCCTGGCCTCACCTATCGGCGTGCCCGACCACCTGATACGATCCACCGCAGGAATTTCACCCAGGACGACCATGGCTGCACTGATGGAGAAGAGCCAAGCGATGCCTCGGCTGTGGCCAAGGAATCCTCGATCAATGCGTCGTGCAGGGGACGGAAAATCAGCGGCCAAGACAGAAGTGCCGGGCCGGTCGCCCTCATTTCCAATGTGTGCCGCAGCACCACAGCCTGGGAACTGGCGACGATGACCTCGTAGCCGTGCATTCCATCGAACCCGGCAGGTCCGGTGAAACGAAACCGGATGGATTGCCGTGGCATGTACGCGTCGACGACGTACCGGATCGGTCCATGACCACCGCGCGCGCCGACGCCAAGGGGACGATCGAACTTCATTCGAGGCCATGAATGCTTCGGCCAAAGCATGTCATCCGTGGATGCCAGCGAGTCGATAAGGGTGCCAACTCGATCTGGCGTTGCCTGCAACCCGCGCTCGTGAACGTTGAGAACCTTCATGTCAATCTCCTTGATGACACCCAACGGGCCAACCAGCCGCGCGGCCTTCAGCGTTGCCTGCCGCGCCCGGCACGTCGAAGATCCGGGTTGACCGGCGGGTCTTCAATTCTGTTAATATGTTAAACATTTTATCAAAAGCATTGGCCGAAGGCAAGAGCCTTCCCGGACCCGATCCGGGGGCGTTGCCGCACAGAGGGCCGTTTGAAGGAAGCGCGTGCCCACTCGCACCACGTGAAATAAGGGGCCGCGAAATGGCTTGACAAGCCCGTGATCCCCTCCTATGGTTGAGCGCCTCGATGTGGGTGCCGGGATGTTGCATTTGGCGTCAGGCCTCTCCCGGAATGCCCATCAAGAGGCAGGATAGAAGGGCTGTTGGAAACGGATCTCGGCTCCCGACAGGGAGACTTTTGATCCCGTTCAGGCCCCGGACACCCCAAACCATCTAATAAGGAGGAACATATAATGAATTCCCGAAAATTGGCTGCCATCCTCGGCCTGATCCTTGTCCTGTGCTGGACCGGGGTGAGCCAGGCCGCCGAGTATTCCCATTCTTACCGCTTTACGGCCCCCACCATCAGGGACATGGGCAACGGCACGGTATACCCGGAGATGGAAGGCTGCTGGCCCAAGACAGACCCGGTCGGCGCGCCCATGCTCCCGAGAATGACGGCCCGGCTCTTTATTCCGGCCGGAGAAAAGTTAAAATCCATTGCCGTGGCCTGCGACCCTCTCCTGGCCCTTCCCGGACCCTACACAATTGCCCCGGCCCAGCCGCCGGTGCCGGCCTCCATGGGCCACCTGGCCAAGGCCGCTCCCAAGGATCCGGCCTTTTACGATTCCAATGCACGCTACCCCGGCATCACGCATGTGGACCTGGGGGTGCAGATACTCAAGGGCGCTTCCCTGGCCGTGCTCCATCTCTGTCCGGTGCAATACAATCCCGTCAGCGGAGAAATCGGATATTATCCCACCATGACAGTGACCGTTACCACCAGTGCCACAATGACGGATGCAAGTCCCATGTTCCGCAATCGTCCATCGGACCGGTCGGCCATCCTGTCCGCAGTGGACAATGACGCGACATTCCTGAAAACAGCCGTCCGCCCTTCCATGGAGGCCGACACCGCAGGCCCCAGGCAGTATCTCATCATCACCACCCAGGCCTTGAAAAGCGCCATGCAGACCCTGGCCGATCACCGGGCATCCAGTGCCGGCGGGGGATACAATACGCATATCGCCCTGATCGAGGATATTGCTTCGTCTGTCGCCGGCCGGGATCTGGCCCAGAAGATGCGCACCTATATCCGGGAGTCCTATCAGAGCGACGGTACCGAATACGTGGTCCTGGGCGGAGACGCCCACGGCGCGCCCGGATCCCAGACCTTGCCCACAAGAGGCTGCGCTTGCACCCTTGACGAGGAGATAAAGGACACGAATATCCCCTGCGATCTCTATTTCGGGTGCCTGGACGGCCCATGGGACGGCAACGAAAACGGCCTATGGGGGGAGACCACGGACGGAACCGGCGGAGCGGACATCGACTGGCATTCGGAGGTCTATGTGGGCCGCATCAATGCGGCCACGCCTGAACGCGCCCTGGCCCAGATCAACAAGATCATCGCCTACGAGACATCGGCCAAGCCCTATAAAACCCTGATGGTGGGTGAAGTCGCAGACGATACCCCCACCTATACCGGGGACAAGATGGACTGGGTGGCCGAGTTTATGCCGCAAATGCCCAAGAGCACCTTGTACGACCGCGACCAATCCAACAAAGACTGGCCGGCAAGTCAGCTCACGGCCCTGCTCAGCTCCGACGAATTCGTCTGGATCAACCATGCCGGGCACTCGTATGTGACAAACAACATGAAGCTCACAGAAGACAGCATCCCGAGCATCACCAACTCCAAATACTACTTCATCTACACGCAGGGGTGTTATCCCGGCGCCATGGACAACCGAGACAGTCAGGGCATCTATGGCTACGAAGATTCCATTATTGAAAACATGGTCATGGCCGATGGACGCGGTCCTTTTGCCGCGCTGGCCAATTCCCGCTACGGCTTTTATACGCCGGGCAAGGTCTATGATACAGACTCCAATCTGCTGCACGCCTATTTTGTGCAGGAGGTGACCAAGGGTGTGCGCTCCCTGGGCAAGGCCAACCAGATTCCCAAACCGAATCTCGATCTCACCGATCCCGTATATCGCTGGATCGCCTTTGAAACCAACCTTTTCGGCGATCCGGTGAGTGAGTTGCCGGCCGCTGCTGCACCCGACCCGCCACCCCTGAGGCTGACGGTCGATGGGTCGCGCGTCACCCTTTCTTGGGGCAGTGTGCTGAATGCGACGGGGTATACCCTGTGTTACGCCCCCAACCCCTATACGGGTCCTGATTCAATCCGGAGCATTGACATGGGGGATAAGACAGGGGCGAGCTTTGATCTCTCCAAGGGCGCTTCCTTCTTTGTTGCTGTCAGGGCGTATAATGCCTTTGGGAGCAGTGGATATTCCAATATTGTGGGTTTCGAGATCCCCTAAGAGGCTTGGGGCCCGTGCAAGAACGCGTCGTTGTTTTTGTGCGGGCCCTCCCTCTCACCCCCTCCCTCAGGCATTGGATGCCTTGAGGGGACCGACCATTGCCTTCCCCTCCAGGGCCGTGTCCCCATCCTGACATAAAAGGGTCACGCTTGACTCATCTGTAAGGCGGTTTTGATCTCCACGATAGATTCTCAATCGGCGATCCCCGGATATCTTTCCCCTCATCCTCTGTACAACACTGCCGACCGAACTGAATCGGGTAATATTGAATTCCCTCCCAATCTCCTCCAAATTGTCTCCCCGTCTCCCCCTGTTCATTGCATGATGCCAAGCATCCGGATATTCCATTCTCAGCGGTCCGGACATAATCCT
>JAWOIH010000382.1:0-3881 GCA_046484725.1 Candidatus Desulfacyla sp.
CGAGCTTCGGATTTCGGATTTCCTGAGCGAAAACCTGGTTTTCGTTCAGGCACTAAATAGAGACGGCCCGGGACATCCGCCGGCTTTCCTGGAGAAAGCTGCCTCAATGTCCCGGGCCGATCTTTTCAAAGGATGGTTGAGGGTCTCCTGAAACTCGGGATGCCGGGTGCCGCTCCCGGTTCTAACGACCTAAAACAATTCGCAATACCTAAATTCCTGAATTCCTCAATCCATGTAAAAATCACGTTTTGATGGGCCTCAAGGTCTATTTGGTGAGCTTGATGGCCATGAAGCCCCTTCCGGGTCTCAGGACGTAGACATAGACCGTTTCACCGGATTTGATTTTTCCGATTTCCGTTTCGTACGCCTTTACATCATCCACCGGCTCATGGTTGATCTCGCGGATGATATCGCCCGCAAGAAACCCGGCCTTTTCGCCCTTGCTGTCCGGTTCCACGCCCACCACAAGCACGCCTTCGGCGTCCTTCAGGTTGAACTGACGGGCGGCCTCGGGCGTAATATTGGCCACGGCAATTCCGAAGTCATGTTTCGTATCGGGAGTCCCGTCCGCATCGGCACGTTCCGTGTCTGTCCTTTTGGAAAGTTCGACATGGAATGTCTGGCTGTTCCCCTTGCGCAGAACCAGGATCTCCACCCCCCGGCCTACAGGGGTCTCGGCGATCATCCGGCTCAGTTCCCGGCTGCTGTCCACCGGATGCCCGTTCACCTTCAGGATGATATCTCCCGCCTTGAGGCCTGCTTTTTCGGCCGGATCACCTGGAAACACCTGGGTCACCAAAACGCCTTCTCCATCCTTGAGGCCGTAATATTCCTTCAACTCCTGGTTGAGGTCCTGGATCCCTACCCCTAACCAGCCCCGGGTCACCTCACCCTTTGTCTTGAGCTGGGTAATGATCCCCTTGGCCAGGTTCACAGGAATGGCGAAGCCAATCCCCTGCCCCCCGGCGATGATGGCAGTATTGATTCCCACGACCTTTCCCTCCATATTGATCAGGGGGCCGCCGCTGTTCCCGGGATTGATCGAGGCATCGGTCTGGATGAAATCATCGTACGGCCCTGAGCCGATGACCCGGCCCTTGGCGCTGATAATTCCGGATGTGACCGTATGTCCCAAGCCAAAGGGATTTCCGATGGCCAGGACCCACTCTCCTATCCTCAGGGCGTCCGAGTCACCCAGCTGGATGACAGGGAGATCGTTATCGGACTTTATCCGGATCAGGGCAAGGTCCGTGTTGGCATCACGGCCTTTGACTTCGGCATCAAATTCCCTTTCGTCCTTCAGGATCACCTTGATCTTGTCGGCCCCTTCCACCACATGGTTGTTGGTGACGATATAACCATCCTTATCGATAATGAACCCGGAACCGAGACTCCTTTGCTTATGTTCCCTTTGCGGGCCTCCGCCAAAGAACTTATCGAAGAAGTCTTGAAGGGGATCCTCCTTCTGCATCGGCCCCCGCTTAAATGGGGACAACATGGGATGGCCCCCCTTCCCATTTCTCTCCGCCCGGATGTTCACCACGGCCGGGCTGTTTTTCTCGGCCAGGCTGGCGAAACTCCCCGGCGCGACCCATGCCTCCCCGGCAGTAGCCTTGCTCTCCGGAACCGTGTAAAGAGCGGAGACGGCGAGAAACCCCGCCGAAAGAACAACGAGCGCCACCGCAATCTTTCCCATCAAAATTCGCCTGAATGCGTTTCCTGTTTCCATATGTACCCTCCTTGTTTGAGAATCTCCCATGTTGAATCCATCGCCCTAAAAAAGAGATGCACCGCTAAGATTGAGAGGAAGGTAACATGCGACCCTTGCCTCAACCTTTCCATATGATTACAAGTTGGTAATGATGCTGGATACTGGATGACAAACTGAAAAGCGGATCAGCGCGTATGGGTCTCAACAGCTCAACGGCTTAGCAACTCACCCGCTTCCATCTTGCGTCTTTCCAACTATTTCCTTGATCCAAGGTTGAAAGATGGCTATGTTGATATATGTAAGAGCAGTCTATGCAATGTTTACAGGGAAATCATGGCATGAAAACGTTTTTCAAAGCCCTGATGTGGAGCCTTCTTGGAGTGGTCTTCTTCTCCCTCTGCACCGGGGCTTATTTTTGGCATGTGTGGTCCAGCAACCTTCCGTACATCGGCTCGGTGAAAGAATATCGGCCCCCGATCATTACCGAGATCTTCAGCGATAACGGCAAGGTCATCGCCAGGTTGTGGGAAGAGAAACGAACGGTTATCTCCCTGGATCAGATGCCCGAGCACCTGATCCACGCCTTTGTGGCAGCGGAAGACTCCAGGTTTTTTAAGCACGAAGGGGTGGACCTTAAAGGCATTTTCAGGGCCTTCATCAAAAACCTGACCAGCGGCAGGATCACGCAGGGGGGGAGCACCATTACCCAACAGGTCACCAAGTCCCTCCTCCTCAAGAACATCGAGCGGACCTACCGAAGGAAGGTCAGGGAGGCTATTTTGTCCCTCCAGCTTGAAAAGGAGTTCTCCAAATCCCACATCCTGTATCTGTATCTCAACCAGATCTACCTGGGCCAGGGGGCCTATGGCGTGGAGGCGGCCGCAAGGACCTATTTCAACAAGCCGGCCAAAGAACTGGAACTCGCTGAATCGGCCCTCTTGGCGGGTCTGCCGCAGGCCCCTGCCAGGTACTCGCCTGTTGACCATTTCGAACGTGCCAGGGCACGGCAGACCTATGTGCTGGAGAGGATGCTGGAGGAAGGGCTCATCAGCCGCGAAGAATACGACAAGGCCTTGCATGCCCCTCTTGACATCCATACGGGAGGAGAAAATGTCTTTGAACGGGCGCCCTACTTCACAGAGCATGTCAGGCGATACCTTCTCAGAAAATACGGGAAAGACTCCCTCTACAAAGGGGGCCTAAAGGTGTACACCACGCTGGACCTGGATATGCAGACCCGGGCAAAGGAAGCCCTGAACAAGGGACTGGCCGAATTGGACAAAAGGGAAGGATACCGGGGACCGCTGAGGCGTCTTTCGGCCCAGGAGGCAACCGATTTCAGGACAAAGGCCGTCGCGGAATTTCTCTCTGCGTCCATCAAGACAGGCGCAGTGGTCGAGGGGCTTGTGGCCGAGGTGGATGATGAAAAGGAGGCAGTGACCGTCTATATCGGTAAAGAAATGGCACGGCTCCCCGTCAAAGAGATGAAGTGGGCCAGAAGGCCCGATAAGGAGGTCCCTTACTATGAGGCGAGGGTCAGGAAGCCATCTCAGGCCTTGAGCCCCGCAGATGTTGTTCTGGTTCGCCTCTTGAAGAAGGTTGGCGAGGCCACGGCCGACCCCCCAACCGGAAAAGGAGAACCGGCGCCTGCCGGACCGGAAGGCTTTTCCTGGGAGGTTTCCCTGGAGCAGGTCCCCCTTGTCCAGGGCGCAATCGTCTGCATGGAGCCCAGGAGCGGGGAGGTGAAGACCCTGGTCGGCGGTCGCGATTTCGGCGCCAGCCAGTTCAACCGGGCGATCCAAGCCCGCCGGCAGCCCGGATCCGCCTTCAAACCCCTGATCTATGCAGCGGCCCTCGACAAGGGAATGACGCCGGCAACCATTATCATGGATGCGCCCTATGTATCTGAGCGAAACCCGGAAGGGGAGGCCTGGAAGCCCAAGAACTATAAGGAAAAATTCTACGGGCCCACTCTGATCAGGACCGGTCTGGCAAAATCCAGGAATGTCATTACCGTCAAAATACTGAAACAGATTGGAATAGGCTATGCCATCGACTATGCACGGAACATGGGCATTGAATCTGAACTGGCGCCTGACCTCTCCCTGGCCCTGGGATCTTCCGGGGTCTCTCTGCTGGAAATAACTCGGGCCTACGCCGTGTTTGCCAA
>JAWOIH010000486.1:0-5554 GCA_046484725.1 Candidatus Desulfacyla sp.
TGATCTCCGCCAGGTCTTTCCAGCAGATGCCTAACCCGCACACGCCGTGGACGATGCCCGCAGGCTCTGTTTTCAACACAAAATACTGCCTTAGGTGCTCGTACAGCTCACTCAAGGGTCTTGGCAGGAGAAGGCCTTTCTGTGCAAAAAAATTAAGGATCTTGTGCACGCTTTCAATGTCCGCCGCCACTGCCTTTTTTATAACGGGATACGTATCTTCTCCATCTATCATGATCATGCCTGCCATGCCGCACAAGGACTCTGGTCCCCCAGAATAAAACGAACCGGGTTTGACGCTTGCATCAGTTACTCTCAACCTTCTGAACAAATCCGGTCAGTTTTTCCTCTTCGGCCAAACGCTTATTGGTTTTGACAGCCTCCGCTTCGCTCTTGAATGTACCGCATCTGACCCGAAAATATTCCCGCCCTTTGACAAACACCTTGTAGAAATACGCCGGATACCCCTTACGGGTCAACCGGTTTACCATGTTCGTTGCCTTGGCCTCAGTCTCCAGGGAGGCGACCTGCACCACATATTTGACCGCGGGGCCGGGGGGTTTGACCGGTTCCTGCTTCATGACGGAGGTTGCAGGCTTCCCGGCGGGTGTGCCGGACGGCTTCTCGGCCTCGCCTTTCTTTGCAGAAAGCTCATCAAAGAATGCGAACTTCGGGTCTTTCTGCAGCGCCCGTATCTCCTCCAACTCAGATCGGTCCTTTTTATTGATCATCTGCTGGAGCTTGGCGATCTGCGCCTTCACCTCAGTCAACGTCTCGACGACCCCCGGCAGGAGGCCTCTTCCTGCAAGGACCCCAAGGGTAAAAATCCATGCCAAAAGGACAAAGAGTCCGGTGCTCCATAGAAAAATCGAGGCGCGGGACAGCTCAATATGATATCTTTTTCCTGTTTTCCCTTGATCAGGTGCTGTTGCGCCCATACGTCGTACGAAACTTGGCCCTTGTTGTGCCGGTTACCGGATACCGGTTGCTCGTTGTGGGTTGGCTTGAGCTTTCAACTTTCAGCTCGTCGCTGAGTGTCTTTTTAAAATTTTAGGCCTTTTCCTGCGGGTTCCCCGTCGAAGCCATTGAGGGCACATATGAGATCGCGCCATTCACATCTTTTGAGGGGCATCGATGCCAAGAAGCCTCAAGCCATTGGCGATAACAGTTCGAATCCCTTCAGCCAGGACCAGCCTTGCCTGGGTCAAGGCGGTGTCGGCCGTAATAACCCGGTACTCGGGAACCTTTGTTCCCAGATTGAAATACCGGTGAAACAGCGCAGCCAGATCCGTGAGATAATAGGTCAGTCGATGGGGTTCCAGTGTCGCGCAGATCTCCGTGAGGAGCGATGGGAAATCCGCCATTAACCTGACGATGGCCAACTCCTCCTCCAATGTGAGGTGCCCGGACAGGTCGGCGGGTGCGTCTGGGAGGAGAACTCCTTCAGCTTCGGCCTTCCTGAAGATGCTGCATACCCTGGCATGGGCGTACTGGACATAATAGACCGGATTGTCGCTGTCCTTTTTTTTCACAAGATCCATGTCAAAATCAAGGGGAGAGTCGTGGTTTTTCATGAGGAATACAAATCGAACCGCATCCTCTCCGACGGCATCCATTAACTCCGTGAGCGTGACAAAACTCCCCGCCCTTTTGGACATCCGGATTTCCTGACCCCCTTCCCAGAGTTTCACCAATTGAATCAGCAAAACGGAAAGCCAGCTTTTTGAAATGCCGTGCGCCGAAAGCGCGGCCTTGATCCGCGGGACATACCCATGGTGGTCGGCCCCCCATATGTTAATGGCCCTTGTAAAGCCTTTTCCATATTTTTGCAAATGGTATGCAATGTCAGAGGCAAAATAGGTAAACTGCCCATCTTTCTTACGGATCACCCTGTCCTTATCGTCCCCGAATTGAGATGTTCGGATCCAGGTGGCCCCATCCTTTTCATAGAGATATCCGTCTGACCGAATCACCTCCAAGGTGTCCCGTAAAAGGCCTGATTCGTGGAGGTCGGTTTCGCTGGACCATATATCAAAGGCGACCCTGAAACGGGCAAGGTCCGCCTTGATCTCCTCCAGCATCATCTCCTTTCCCTTCTGGGCGCACCAGGCGATGGCCGCTTCCCCTGGAAGGTCGTTCAGGTTCGTTTCCCGGGAAATGGCGCTGGCCAGATCGACGATATAGTCCCCATGGTACCCGTTTTCAGGGAAGGGATACCCGGGGTCCCCAAGCTGCCTGAAACGGCTGTAAATGGACTCCCCCAGGAGCCTGACCTGGGCGCCGGCATCGTTGATATAGAATTCCCGTACCACGTCATAGCCGCAAAAGGCAAGGATCCTGCAGAGGGTATCGCCCAGGGCGGCCCCCCTACCATGACCCAGGTGGAGGGGACCGGTGGGGTTGGCGCTGACAAATTCAACTAGGACCTTTTCCCCGCTGCCCGCATCATTCCGGCCGTACCCGGCCTTGAGGTTCCCGATATCGGCCAGCAATCTGCACCACTCCTCCGGCCGGATCCTGAAATTGATAAATCCGGGGCCGGCAATCTCCGCGGACTCCAGGAGGCCCTGGTCGTCCCTCAGATTGTCTATGATCGTCTTTGCAATGTCCGTCGGCCTGCGCCTCTGGCTGGATGCGAGCACCATCGACACATTGGTTGCGAAATGACCATGCGCGGGATTGTTTGGAATTTCTATGATATATGCGGGAATGGATGCCCTTGAAAGCAGCCCCCGATCAAAGCAATGGTCGATGGTCGCCGTTAAAACGGCATTCAGCCTCTTCTTCATCGAATATATGTCCTTATATTTTTCGGGCCGATGGCGCAGAATATCTCATAAGAGATCGTGCCCGCATCTCTCGCCATGTCATCTCCTGTGATGCATTCTACCCTCTGTGAGCCCAGAAAGACCGCCTCATCGCCAGGTTTGACATCTTTATGGCCGGTGATATCACAGACGGTCAGGTTCATGCAGACCGTTCCTAAGATATCCGCCTTTTTCCCCTCTACAAGGACCTTTCCCCTGTTGGACAGGGCCCTTGGCAATCCATCAGCGTATCCGGCAGAGAGGACGGCCACCCTTCGGGGGCCTTCAGTGCGGTAGGTCCTCCCATAGCTGACAGGGGTCTTGTCCGGGAGCTCTCTGACCTGAACCACCGCGGCCCGCAGGTGCATCACGGGCGCCAATGAAGCTGCGCTGACAAAACCCGGCGATGGGCATCCGCCATACAACATGATGCCGGGTCGGACCATGTCAAAAAGCGTCCTTTTATGAGCCATGATCCCTGCGCTGTTGGCCATATTGTTGAGCGGCAGATCCAGCCCCAGGGACCGCCCTGTGGAGATAGCCGTCTCGAATCGTTCAATCTGCTCCTCTGTAAACCGTGTATCCGATTCATCCGCGGTTGCGAGGTGCGTGGTCAGGGCCTCAATCTCCAGATTCTTGAAGGAGATGACCTTCCGGAGAAACAGACCGATCTCAGTGTCGGCAATCCCTAACCGGCCCATGCCGGTGTCCACTTTCAGGTGAACCCGGACCTTCCCTCCCCGGCTGCGGCATTCCTGCGACAGGATTTCAGCCGATGAGAGGTCAAACAGCACGGGAGTCACCCCCTTTTCAAGGACCTGGCGAGATTCCTCCCGTGTCCGTATGCCGCACAGGATCACAATCGGCAATCGGACGCCCCCCTCCCTGAGGGCGAGGGCCTCATGGAGATAGGCGACCCCCAGGCAATCGATGCCGTTTCGCTCAAGTGCCGTTCCCACCTCTAAGAGACCGTGCCCGTAGGCGTCCGATTTGACCACGCCCATGATTCGGGTGTTCCTGCCGACCAGGTTCTTGACCTGGCGAAAGTTCCCTGCCAAGGCGGACAGATCGATGATGATGCTGTTGGGGCTGGTGATCATGGCGGCAGATTGCCTAAAATGCCTAAAATTACAAATGCCTAAAATGCCTGAGATGAAAAAGGAGGTCCCCTCCTCTCCGCTTTCCCAACAGATGGGCAGATGGAATCATAGCGGATGCAAACCCTATCGCATCTTTGCCGTCAGATCAAGGAATATATGGGGGATGGAAGGCTGATCTCAAGATGCGGCCGTAACTTTACTCGGAAGGCGCGATCCCTTTCCCGCTTTCCCGATCAATACCGCCAGTATGGATAGTACCAAGTGCCCCACATGCCCCATGGATACCAGAGATAGGGGTCGCAGGTTTCCTTTATTTCCTTCTTCCAGAGATGGATCTCCCTGATGAGGAGGGAAGGATAATGATAGTCGATTTCCCCTAATTTCGATGTCCTGACGCCGGTGACCACGCCCGCGATGGTGACCTTCCGGCCCTCTTTATAAATCTCGCTGTCAAGGAACCCCTTGTACAGAGCCAGAAACCGTCCCTCTGACACGTCGATGTTGACCGGTTTTTCTTCCCAGTCCATCTCGGTCTGATAGATTTCCAAGAGGGTTCCGGCCTGATCGTATGTCGTTCTCACAATAACCCCTCCCAGAAGGACCATCTGACCCTGATAGGACATGGGATCCTTCAGCAACTGGGCAAAGGGGATATCCCGGTTCACTTCCTTGAGGGCATCTTTTGAGATGACATGGGCGCACCCAAGCCCTGAAACGACAGAGGTAATGACCATCAGCACGCCTATTCTCATGGGCAGACACTCCTGACTAAGAAGTTCACTGGGTTATGCTGGAATCGCGGATCTGGGCATGGATGCCGCTTGTTCAATGCCGGGACTCAGGTTGAGAGCATTCTTTTCAATTCCTCAATCCACAATCCCGGTTTATCCGATTCAGGAGAACACCCATGTCGTCTCTCTATGTGAATACCACCTTCCCGTCTACTGCATCGATGCTCACGCGATCCCCCTCTTTTACCGATCCCTCCAGGATCTTGACAGCCAACGGATCCTGTATATAGTGCTGAATGGCCCGCTTGAGGGGCCGTGCGCCGTAGACCGGATCAAAGCCGGTATTGGCCAGGAAGGCCTCGGCCCTGTCGGTCAGGGTCACGGTGATCTTGTTCGCCTCGAGACGTCTGCTCAAGAGACCGATCTGTATCCCGACGATCTTTCGAATCTCATCCGGGCCCAGGGCGTTGAAGATGACGATTTCATCGATCCGGTTCAGGAATTCGGGTTTGAAGGTGGCCCTAAGCGCCTCCATGACCGCGCCATCCATTTCATGGGTGTCCCGGCCCCTCATCTCCTGGATGAACTGACTCCCCACATTGGACGTCATGATAAGGACCGTGTTTTTAAAGTCCACGGTGCGGCCTTTCCCGTCGGTCATGCGGCCGTCGTCCAGGATTTGGAGCAGGGCATTGAAGACATCGGGATGGGCCTTTTCGATCTCATCGAAGAGGATCACCGAATAGGGGTGCCGGCGGATGGCCTCTGTGAGGTACCCCCCCTCTTCATAGCCCACATATCCGGGGGGGGCCCCGATCAGCCGGGCCACCGAGTGTTGCTCCATGAACTCGCTCATATCGAGGCGGACCATGGCCTGCTCGTCGTCGAAGAGGAACTCGGCCAAGGCTTTGCACAGTTC
>JAWOIH010000173.1:0-6421 GCA_046484725.1 Candidatus Desulfacyla sp.
GAATTACCTAAGTCCTGGCAGTCGCTGGTTGTAAGCGATTTTTCGATGAGCATGAGCGCCCATCACCAGGAGGTGCTGCAGCAGGCAACCCAGGAAGCAATAGCAGCTCAAAAAAGGATCACCCAGGCCCTGGTCGACCAGGCGGTCACACTGGCTGCCAAGGGGGATGTAGCAGGAGCTGCACGGCGCAACAATGTCGTAGCCGGCATGGGCCTCTGCCAGGGCGAGGTTGCGCGCGTTCAACACCTTGATGGCCAGGTCATTGGCGCCGGCATAGGAGACACTCGCCCCGCAGCAGTTCCAGTCCTCGATCTCCTCGAATTCCATGCCAAGGGCCTCGCAGGGGGGCTTCAACGAGACAAGAAAATTGGCCCCGGTACCCTCTAAGCTGCATCCCCAGTATAAAAAGTATTTCATGCGATGGCCCCTCCTTTCCCCAACCTCTCCGCCTTATCCAGCATCTTCCGGAGGGACTGAATCCCCTTGATCTTTCGCTCCGGGAGGAGTTTCATCCTCCCATGAAGCATCAATTTGATGCCGATATCCATAAAATTGAGCATTCCCTTGATGCCCTCGATGAGCCCGCCGGAAAAAAACACCCGCCTGGGAAGGTCCTTCTCGTCAATCCGTCCCAGCCGGTAGACCTGTTTCCAGAACTCCCCTCCGAAGGCGGCCGTGTCTTTTCTCGGAACATATCCTTTTTTGAGGGCGTAATGGGCCAACCCGTGCATCACATCGATCACCGGGATCGATCTCGGACACTTCACCACACAGGTATAACAGGAGGTGCAGAGCATGATCGACTTGCTGTTCAGGACCGCTTCCCTCTTGCCGGCCCGGATCAGCGCAAAGATCTGCCTGGGAGGATAATCCATATGCTCCCTCAGGGGGCACGACCCCGCGCAGACGCCGCAGTTCATGCACATCTTGATCTCATCTCCGGCATCCACATTCCGGAAGACCTCCTCGGCAAACGAGGGATCGTAGTTGACCTTGTTTTCCATAAGCAACCCCTTATTAATTGAATATTGATGATTGCTGATTGACGATTGAGGGATCTCGGTGCAGGGTGTCCCCTTTCTTCCCTGAACGATTCAACATAAACCTAACGCGGTACAACCACAACCAAAAAATGTCTCACACCCCAGTACCATTTTCCGAAGCTACGGGGTAAACAAAGTCACGGAGACACAAAGAAAAAAAGGATTTTCTTGCTTTTTGCGACAGAAAACCAGGAAATAAGGGCCTATGCGTCATAGCCGCAACCCATCCCGCCAAGGCCGGACTGACACAAAGCCGTAAGGGCTTTAAAACAATGCCCCTCTTTGCGGCCTTCGCGTACTTGGCGGTTCAATCCCTAAATTCCTAAATCCCTGCTACCATCCCTTATACGGATTGGGTCCGACCTCCTCGAGCTTCGCCATAAACTCCTCGATAATACCGGGAATCTTGTGATAATCCGTAATCCCCACCTCCTCAAACCGCACCCGGTCCGACTCCAGGGCCAATCGGTCGAGGGTCTCGGATACCTTGCCTAACCGCGTGTTGGCCAGTTCACTGCCCTTAACAAAGTGGCACTGGTAATCGTCTCCGTGGCGGCAGCCGAAGAGGAGTATCCCGTCAATGCCCCGGGAAAGCGAATCGGCAATCCAGACCAGGTTCATGGAGCCGAGGCACCTCATCGGGATGAACCGGACATAGGGGCTCCATTTCATTCGTTTGATCCCTGCCATATCCAGGGCCGGCAGGGCGTCGTTTTCACAGATCAGGCAGATCACCCTCGGTTTTTCTTCATCCTCCTCCGGGACATGCACCGATTTGATCATGTTTCCGATCATCCCCACCGAGTAATTCTTGAACGAAATAATCCGTTCGGGACAGGCCCCCATACAGACGCCGCACCGCCGGCATCGGGTGGGATTGGGAAGCGGGTTGCCCTTTTCATCTTCGTTGATCGCCCCGAAGGGACATTCCTCGGTGCATCGCTTGCACTGGGTGCACCGCTGCATGTTGAACTCGGGGAACGTCATATCCCCGGCCCTGGGATGCACCGCCTTGCCTTCGGCCGTTGCCTCGGTGCACTGGATCGCCTTCATGGCCGCACCCGTTGCGTCCTCGATGACCTTGGCCGTCTCCATGGGCCGCCGGATGCATCCGGCCGTATAGATACCGGTCCGTCTGGTTTCGTAGGGAAAACAGATAAAGTGGGAATCGGGAAAGCCATATTTCAGGGTAGGCAATTCAGGGCCCTGGCGATATGCCAGGTGAAGGGCGCTGTTGGCAAAGAAACCGGAGTCGGCCGCCACCTCGATCATCCCGTTTTCATCGGCCCCTTCGGCATCGGACGGCGCCTTGATCCTGGGCGCTGTCTCAGGCCTGGAGGCCGGAACCATGCCGACCGCCAGTACGATCATGTCCAGGTCTTCGATCTTGACCTTTTCGCCCAAGAGCTCATCATCGGCCTCCACAAAGAGCTTGCCCCCGGCCTCGCCCACCTGCCCTGCCGTGCCTCGAATAAACACATTCCCGTCATTCTGGGCCTTCCGATAAAAATCCTCTGACTGTCCGACCGTGCGAACATCTTTATACAGGATATAGTTCACCGCCTCGGGATTCTGTTCCTTCACATAGGTCGCCTGCTTCATGGAAACCAGACAGCAGACCGACGAGCAATAGGGGAGGTGTTCAGGGTCCCTGGATCCGGCGCACTGGATAAAGAGGACATTCTTGACATCGCCCCCGTCCGACGGCCGGGTGATCTTTCCGGCCGCGGCCATCTCTTCCATCTCCACATTGGTGACCACGTCCTTGAACTTGCCATACCCCAGGTGTCCCAATTTATTGGCGTCATAGGGGACCCATCCGGTGGCCTGAACAACGGCCCCGACCCTTTCAACGGCGCTGTTTCCGTTGGCCTTGATATCTACGGAAAACAAGCCCGGGCCGCCGCTCACCTTTTCCACTTGCGCTGAGGTATAGACCTTGATCTTGGGCTCATCCTCCACCTTCTGGATCAACGCGGCGGTCCCGGTCTCTGCCAGTTCCTTATAAGGGACGGTAACCCGCTGCTTCATCTTGCCCAAGAACCCGCCCAATGCGTTCTCTTTTTCCACCAGGATCGCCCTGTAACCGGCCTTGGCCGTTTCCAGGGCCGCGGTCATACCGGCCAAGCCCCCGCCGACCACCAAAATGTCTTTGGAGTATTCCTCCTCCGCTTTATACGGCTGCACCCACTGTGTGTCCTTGGCCTGGGCACAGCCTATCCGGAGGTTGTCTTCGGCCAGCATCTGGGTGTCTTCTTCCCCGGGGGCCTGGCTCCAGGCCACCTGTTCCCTCAAATTGACCCGTTGAACAATCACATCATGGCCAAAGTTGAAGACGTCATAATTGACCCTGTAAGAACATGCGGCGATAACGACGGTGTTGACCCCTTCGCCCTGGATATCCTGCTTGATGAGGTCGACCCCTTCCTGGCCGCACAAAAAAGGATGGTCTTTGATCACATCGATACCGAAGTCCGCGGTACCCTCTTCCTTGAGCTGCTCTATATTCAGGGCATCTCCGATGCCGCAGCCGGTGCAAATATAAACTGCTGTCTTCTTGTCCATCGAGTTACCTCCTCGCGATTGATTGGATAGCCTTTAAGGCCCCTGCTGTGGCGTCCTGTACGGACGAAGCGACATCGGTGGGTGTTCTGACGCACCCTGCGCCATAAATACCAGGCTGCTCCGGATTGTTGGTCAGAAATCCGTATTCATCGTGGGAAACATCGGGAGCAACATCCGTTTCGATCCGGTTGGGCACCATGCCGGTGGCCAAAACCACCATATCGAAGTTCATGAGGATCTGCTCCCCGGTCCGGGTGTTTTCGCCTTCCAGGATCAGGTTGCCTGTCTCCTCGTCTTCGGTGATATTGGCGATCTTACTCTTGATAAAGGCAACCTTTTCATCGGCCTGGACCTTGATATAGAAATCCTCCAGCCTGTCCAACGCCCGGATGTCGATGAAGAAGACGGTGACATCGCAGTCGGGGTGACGTTCCCTTACATAGGTGGTGTGCTTGAGGGAAGCCAGGCAGCAAATGCCCGAGCAATAGGGGAGATGGTTTTCGTCCCGTGAGCCGGCGCACTGGACAAAGGCGATATTCTTGGGCTCCTTCTTATCGGACGGCCGCAGGATCTTCCCCTCTGTGGGGCCGTTCGGGGCCGCCATCCGCTCCATCATCACATTGGTAATCACATTCTTGTACTCGCCGAAGCCGTAATAATCGATTTTTGCGGCGTCATAGGGGGTCCACCCCGCGGCCCAGACAATAGCGCCGACCTTCAGATCAAAGGCGGTCTCTTGCATGTCCAGATCGATAGCGCCATATTCACAGGCATCGAGGCATTTCTTGCCTTGATCGGTTCCCACGATGGAGGGATCCAGGACATATCGCATGGGAAACGCAAATTCATGGGGGAGATAGGCCGCCTTGATCGTGTCCATGCCATAATTAAAGGGGTTGTCCATCTCGACTTCGCATACCTCGGCGCACTTTCCACAGCAGGTGCACTTCTCGTTCACATACCTCGGGGCGAGTTTGACGGTGACATCATAATCCCCTTCCCGCCCGGCAATGCCCGAGACCTCGGCCATGGTGAAAAAACGGACCTTGGGGTTCTGTCTCATGCGCCGGAAATTGATCTCCAGCCCGCAGTTCGGCGGACACAGTTTTGGAAAATACTGGTATAACTGGGTCACCCGGCCACCCAGGTAGGGATTCCGCTCGACCAACACCACGTCATGACCGGCCTCAGCCGCCTCCAGTGCCGCCGTAATCCCGCTCATTCCTCCGCCGACCACTAATATGGTCTGGCTTGTCGTTTGTACATCTGCCATTGTATCCTCCAGGGTTGTAGTTTTTTGTAAAGGTCTATTAATACAAAAAGCGTATTTCGTCAATATCCATTTTTCACATCACGAACGATTGCAAAAAAATGAACATCGACCAAATACGCTGATTTAAGTGCCTAAAGTGCGAAATGCCTAAAGTGAGCTAACGAAATAGGATGTGTATGGGCTCAATATTCAGCGGATAAAACCCCTTACGGGTACTCTCAGGCGGGACTTCTACGGACTGGGCCTATTGTTTAGCCACGGGACATTGAGCAATTGCATCTTAGATCACTTAAAACAGACGAGGGCGCTAAATACCTCTCCGGGTCCGAAGAGCCAAATTTTGTGTTGCCCCTGAAATGGGCTGATTTATTAAAAATTGTGTTCGTTGAAAGTGACTAAACGGATCTAAAATGACTAAAGTCGTGGAGCCCATTCGCTCGGATGATTTTATATAATTTGGAAAAATTCCTTAACTTTAGTTCACTCCAAACTTTAGTTCACTTGAAACTTCTGCAGTGAATGAAATACTCCAGGCACCTGTGATAACGGCGCCTGGAGTATGTTCGGATCAGGTTAAAAGGTTATACACCGGGAATGTTCCAGATATCTTTCTTGCTCATTTCCCATTCCCCGCTGGCGGGATCCCACCGGCAATTGGCAAAGCAATGCCAGTTCTTCTCATCCATCTTGGGCGTGTCTGACCTGAAGTAGTATCCGGGCCACCGGGTCTCTTCACGGAACAGCATGGTCCTGATATGGGCCTCGCCCTGCCACATCCTCTGAACATTCTCCCAAACCCTTTCAAGGGAGTAGATGTCCGCGGCGGCCAGCTTCTCGGCATCCTCTCTCAGGAACACAAACAGCTCCATGGCCCTTTCAAGATTGGACTTGCTGGTCTTGAAGGCCGCGGTCACACCGCCTGCGTACTCGTCCATGATCTTCTGGAGACGATCCATGAACTGACGCCACAGGAGGTAGTTGGGGTTGATCTCCGGAGCCGTGGTCAGCTTGCAGAATTCCTGATAGCGATCCAATGGCGCCAAAAGCTTGGCCTTGATCGCATCCACCTTGGCAGCATCGACCTTGGGCTCAGTATTGTGATCGACGATGTATTTGATGGCCGCCTTGCCCGCGATCCGCCCTTCCGCATGGGAACCGGACGAAAACTTATGGCTGGATGCACCCGACGCGTCGCCGGCCGCAAAAAGCCCTTCTGTGGTACACATATTGGGATAACCCCATTTGTAGGGGGTATCCAGATCTTCGGGACCACTCACCCAGGCGCCGGAGGCACCGGAGTGGGAGCCGATGAAGTAGGGCTCACAGGCTGCGATCTCGGAGTGCTTCTGCTCGGGGTAGACGTTCATGGCCGCCCAGAGAATGGCCTGGGAAATGGTCATGTCCAGGAAGTCTTCCCACGCCTCGCTCTCCAGTTCCTTCATCTTCTTCTTGAAGGCCTTGGGATCGTCCTTGTACTCGTCGGCGATTTTCTGGATGGCCTCATGGGTCTCCATGTACAGGGGGCCCAGACCGGCGTCCA
>JAWOIH010000248.1:0-6523 GCA_046484725.1 Candidatus Desulfacyla sp.
CCCAACATCCTGGTGACCGACGCGCTCCGCTCGGCCGGCCTGCGGCCCTTCGGGCTCTTCGAATTTACCCCTATCACCGCGGCCATCGTGGCGGCAGGAATCGTTTTCGTGGTGCTTTTCGGCCGTCGTCTGCTGCCTGAGCGCGTTCCGGATCGTGACCCGGGCAATCGAACCGCCCTGGGGGCCTCCTATGAGCTTGAAACCCATATATTCACTGTCCGCATTGCGACCGGATCACCCCTGGCCGATCGGACCCTTGCGGAAAGCCGGATCGGTTCGGCCCTCGATCTCACGGTTCTGGGTCACCAACGCAAGGGGCAACTGACCCTTGCCCCCCGTTCGAACGAGGTCTTGCAGGCGGAGGATATCCTCATCGTCCACGGCAGTCTTAAGACCCTGCAATCCCTTCACGGTTACGAACAGCTTCGGGTGGAACCGCCGGATATTATCGATGGGCTGGCCTGCCCAAACCTGGCCAAGGCCGAGGTCGTCGTTCCCGAAGGGTCCTCCCTGGTGGGCGTCACGCTGGTCAAGAGCGGTTTGCGACAGGAGCATAGGGTCCATGTGCTGCAAGTATTCGGGCCGAGGGGCGAACCCGTGGGGGATCTGCGAAACCATCGGCTGGCAGCCGGTGATCGGCTTATTGTACGGGGTGAACCCGAGGCCCTCGAAGCACTGTCAGGTGCGGCCCTGGTGGCCGACCTTCACATCCTCCCTGCCGAGGCCGTGGATGCGGGGGAGTATGGCCATGACCGTGTTTTTGCAGTGCGTGTACCAGCAGGGTCGTTGCTGGCCGGGCGCGACCTGGTGGAAAGCCGTCTGGGCAATGCCTTTGGCCTGACGGTGGTCGGCATCCTGCGCGGCGACCAGTACCTGTGCATGCCATGGCCCACGGAAAAGGTGGAGGCAGGGGACCTTCTCGTTCTTCAAGGTTCGGCGCGAGACCTTGAAATTCTCGAAGGGCTTCAGGAGCTTGAACTCGCTGCCCCATCTCCCGGGATGCTTGCCGAGCTGGAGTCCCAACAGATAGGGGTTACAGAGGTGCTCCTCTCGCCACGGACCACCCTGGCCGGCAAGACCCTGGCCGATCTGCTGTTTCGAGATCATTACGGTCTGAGCGTTCTGGCAATCTGGCGCAAGGGGAGGGCCTATCGCACCGGGCTTCAGGATATGCCCCTGCAATTCGGCGATGCGCTGCTGGTGTACGGGCAACGGGGGAGCCTGGAGGCCGTGGCCCGAGACCCCGACTTTCTCGTTCTTGATACGGCCGCGGCCCAGGCCCCGCGTGTGGAAAAGGCGCCCATGGCCGGGGTCATCATGATTGCCGTGATTTTAAGCGCCATTTTGGGCCTTGTGCCCATCGCCATCGCCGCCATGAGTGGGGCGGCCCTCATGGTCCTCTTTCGATGCCTGAGCATGGAGGAGGCCTATCAGGCCATCGAGTGGAAGGTGGTGTTTCTCATCGCCACCATGCTTCCCCTGGGACTGGCCATTGAAAGCACCGGGGCCGCCCACATGGGGGCCGAGGCCTTGATCGCCGCGGTGGGCCATATGGGGCCGCGTTGGGTCCTGGCATCCCTTTTTCTTGTCACCGTGGCCGCCACCCAGGTGGTGCCTACCGCGGCCCTGGTGGTCCTGATGGCCCCGGTAGCCCTTAGTGCAGCGGCCAACCTGGACATCTCGCCGCACCTGCTCATGATGACCGTGGCAGTGGCCGCCTCGGCCAGCTTTGCCAGCCCCCTGTCGCACCCGGCCCATCTGCTGGTTATGGGACCGGGGGGCTATCGCTTCACAGACTACCTCAAAATCGGCGTGCCCGTGACGATTATCGCGATGCTTGTGGCCGTGTGGCTGCTCCCGATCCTGTTTCCACCCTGATGGCAGAATCGATCATGAGCTTCGCTGTAATTTCCCCCAAATCACGACCCTGACCACACCTGAATTTGAGGCTGTTCTCCGCGAACAAGGCGTAGGCGGTTGAGCGGGAATACATAAGGTCTCGCCACTTTTAGAAAACCGGCATCGACAATAGATTGCATTTGACCGTTTCGACCGATCGCCGCGATCATCGACCAACCATGCCTGGTGCAGCCAGCGACCCATTGCGAAAAAGCAATTTATTTGATCCGAATCAATATCGTTTCCATGTAACCAAGATATCCTTTACAGAACATAACTTATTTTGGTTGTATCCGATAGGGTCGTGTGGTAAGTTGGCCACAGGGCTCCCGAAGAGGGATAGGAAACATAACCAGACTCACAACTTAAGGCATATATCAGGTTTTTGGTAGGCCAAAATGTGTGAGGTTTCCAAAAGATCTATCAGTATCCAAGGCAGTTGATTAATAAGCTCTCTGACCAGTCTACTCGACCGATCCGCCTTTGAGGATATCACAGGTTTTTGAACCTGAGGAATATTCCATCTCTTTCATATTTAGAGTCGATCCCTAATGGATGCGACCCCATGCGGATCATCTAAAAGCATGACAGCAGCATTTCCTTACGGAATTAATCTGTTACAGCGGCTTACCTTTCAACTTGGCTTAAGGCTGGGTCTTTTTGCAAAAATGTTTGGTGGCGGCGATGCCGCTTTAGGTGGAGACAGGGGATGAAGTGGCCGCCACAGGCGGATGCAGAGATCAAAAAGGCGCCCTTTTTTGTTCGGAAGAAGGCCCGTCAGCGGTTGGAGGCCCAGGTTTCGGCCGATGGCCGGGAAGTGGTGACCGTAGAAGATGTGCGGGCCGCCAAGAAGCGCTTTTTAAACCGAATGGATAAGGAGGTTAAGGGTTTTCAGGTGGAAGCCTGCTTTGGATCCGAGGGGTGCCCCAATCGGATTATTGAAGATGATCGTCTCATCCGGTCCATTGAAAAGGTCTTTTCGGAAGCAAACCTGCGAGGCTTCCTGGAGTAGACGGTAACCGGGCCCTTGAAGTTTCACCATGAATTTCGCGTGGCCCTGGCGGACTGCCCTAACGCCTGCTCCCAGCCGCAAATCAAGGATATCGGTGTTATCGGTGCGGGAGCACCCGTGCCAACGGGTGCTGCGTGCACCGAATGCGGCGCCTGCGCGGATGTTTGTCGGTAGGAAGCCGTGCCCCTTCTTGCTTCTGACGCCGGTCCGGTGTTTGAATGGAAACGGTGTGTCAGGGCGGCAAAAGACTCGCGGAACCGGTAAAAAAAGCCCGGCCGGCAATTTTTGATATCCAATCCATTCTCCTTGAATGCCGGCTGGGTTACTGCTATGATCGCCTGGAAAATAGCCGGCAAACAAGACGAACCTAAGGTGAATCGGGGAGCTCTCTTTCCATGGACCCTGTTGTTTTCATCGTAATCATTGCCTTTTTAGGCCCGATCATCGGCTCGATGATCGGCGTCATGCGCAAACCTTCTTTCACCTATGTGTGCTGCATGCTCTGTTTTGCGGCCGGGGTCATGCTGGCCATTTCCTTTATGGAGCTGATCCCTGAAAGCATCCACCTTTCTTCCGTACCCGTAGGGGTCCTGGGACTGGTGTTCGGGTCCCTCGTCATGTATGGACTGGACCGGCTGCTGCCCCATCTCCATCCCAGTCTGTGCAGCCAGGAACACGGCTGCAATCTGCAACGTTCTTCCCTGTATCTGATCATCGGGATCTTTCTCCATAACTTTCCCGAGGGGATGGCCATTGCGAGCGGCGCCGTAACCAACACCAAGGCATCCATGATCATTGCCCTGGGGATCGCCATTCACAATATCCCGGAAGGCATCTGCACGTCGGCGTCTTATTTTCATGCATCCGGAAACCGGTTGCGCGCCTTTCTCCTGTCCTGCTCCACAGCGGTTCCGATCCTGGTCGGCTACTTTTTTGCGCGGTATATTTTTGAAAACATCCCTTCTCAGATAGTCGGTTTTCTAATCGCGGCGACTGCGGGTCTCATGATTTACATCACGGTGGATGAACTCATCCCCAATTCCTGCGCCGGGGAAAACCACCAGACCATATTTGCCTTTCTGGCAGGAGTCGTGCTCGTGATCTTGCTTCAACTCGTATGAATCCTGTTTCTGTTTGCTGGTCATCTGCCAACCATGCCCTCAGGACGTGGTTTCATGAAGACTCCTCGAAGTGGGGTAAAGGCCGAAGTCATAGCTCGGGGTTCTGGGAGTTTGACCGGAAGATGATTCACGAGAAGTACAGGTCGGTGGTCGAAGAAGCAAAACCATGAAGACAAGAAAGAGTCAGGCGATGCGGTTCAGTAAGTGTTGAAGTGGTTTTCGCAGACGGATGCGGAAATAAAATAACAAATCATTCTTGTTCGGAAAAAATCAGCGGGTAATACTCATTTATGGAATGGTTGTCGCAGGCGGAAGCGGAAATTCGAAAGGCCCCGTTTTTTGTGCGGAAAATGGCGCGCAAACGGGTGGAGGAGCACGTTGAGGCGAAGGGCCGAAAGGTCGTGACCGCGGCGGATGTCAAGTCTGCCAAGAAGCACTTTCTGACTCGAATGGACGAAGAGGTGAAAGGCTTTCGCGTGGAAGTCTGCTTCGGCGCCCAGGGATGCCTCAACCGGGTGATGGAAGATGACGGACTGGCGAGGTCCATTGAAGCGATTCTGGCGGCGGAAGACCTGCGCGGGTTTCTGAATGAGACCGTGAACGGTCCCTTGAAGTTTCACCATGAATTCCGCGTGGCCCTGGCCGACTGCCCGAACGCCTGCTCTCAGCCTCAAATCAAGGATATCGGTGTTATAGGTGCGGCTGCACCCGAGCGAACCAACGTGCCATGCAGTGAATGCGGGGCCTGTCAGGATATTTGCCGGGAAGGGGCCGCGGCGGTTGATTCGCATGTCTCCGGCCCGGTGTTTGACCGGAATCGATGCGCCAGATGCGGCCAGTGTATCAGGGTCTGCCCCACCGGCACCATCGGCTGCGGGGAGAGAGGATATCGCGTGCTCATCGGCGGCAAACTGGGCCGGCATCCAAGACTTGCAACGGAACTGCCCGGTCTCCACGATGCGGATGGGGTGCTGCGTCTGGTGAAATGGTGTGTCCAGTACTACAAGGCGCACAGCAGCGGCGGCGAGAGGTTTGCGGCCCTGGTGGAAAGAGCCGGGCCTGAATTTGTTGACCTCTTGACGGCGGATGCCTTGGAAGAGGAGATTCCTTTATAGACGTGCTGTCAATGCTCTCCCCCTTCGGATTCCCGGGTTTGCCGCGAAGGCAGGAAAAATATCCTGCCTCGCGGCGTAATCAGGGGTAGGTCATTTTTTGGGGAATACCGCTGCCGGTGGTTGGGTGCTCCCGGTGGCATTGGGATAATTGGGGTAGACATAGGCCTTCTTGCCTGCCTTGAGAAGGTGGTCGGCCTCTTCGTTGAACTCGTTGAACCGGGATTTGACCTCGTAAAACCCGTGCCACCACGCATAATCCGGGGCCATCATCATGGCGCCCATGCGGGCCCGGCGGCCCTCGTGGTGCCAGAGTTCGTAAAATTGAAGCTCCAGGTGCTCGTCGAAATACCGGGTCTTATCCAGGAGTCCCTTACTGTACAGTTCATCCAATTTGACCTTGGCCGGCTTGTAGTAGATCTCATTATATTCTTCCACCGCCTTGTCGAACCCCGCATAAAAATCATCGACCCATGAATTCCCGTGGCACTGGAGACACACGGACTTCATCTTGTCCCGTTCCACCTTCCAATCCGTGTTGGCGGGAAAGGCCTGGAAGTCCTGGGGACGGACGGTCAAAGGGGCCTGTGTCTCCCAGGAGAGTCGTTCGGTCACGTCGTGACTGGTGAGGACCTTGCCGCTCCCGGACATGTGGCAGGCCGCGCAGGTGGGGGCCCGATAGTCGACCCCCGGGGTCCAAGTCCCCCCGGCCGCGTCAAAGTTATACTCATTCTTGAAGGCGTGATACAGGGTCCCGTGCTTGGACTCCTCATAGATCTCGATCTGGGGATGGTCAGGACCCAGGTGGCACTGGTCGCAGGCCTCGGGCATGCGGGCCTCGGCCACGGAGAAGCGGTGCCGGGTATGGCACGAGGTGCAGGACCCCTTGCTGCCGTCCAGGTTGATCCGTCCCACGCCCACATTGGGCCAGGTCTGGGGATCGAGGTCGCCTTTATTGTCGATCTTGATCACCGTGCCGTGACAGGTGAAGCAACCGGTCTTCCGTTCATTGTCGGAGTTCATGCCGTCTTTCAGCCAAGAGTCGATCTTCCAGATGATCTCGATGGTGTTGGCGTGTTTGGACCGGCTGTATTGCATCACCTCATCGGGATGGCAGCGGGAGCAATCCCTGGGCGTTACAATGGATGCGACAGGGACCTTGTATTTGGCCTCGCCGTAGGGCAGATCGGACCGGCTGTAATACTGCTCATGTCCCTTTGCCATGTCCTCATCCCCGGGTTGGACTAAATGACAGTCCAGACAGGTGATGTTGGCGTTGGCATGGCGGCTCCTGGCCCAGTCCACGAATATGCCCGGCGTGGCGGCCCGGTGGCATTCGATGCAGGCCACGGCCTCCGGGGGGACGCTCCGCTCGATGC
>JAWOIH010000290.1:0-4750 GCA_046484725.1 Candidatus Desulfacyla sp.
ATCCCGCGTATCCGCTCCTGCAGGAAGGCATTGATCTTGGCCACCGTGGCGCGCAGTTCCCTGAAGGCCTCCCTTACCATGGAACTGAAGATGAGGGTGACGCAGAAGATAATCGGAAGGAGCGCAAAGCAGATCAGTGCCAGCCGCCAGTTGAGGGTGACAAGGATGACCAGGATGCCCATCACAATGAACAGGTCCTTGAATACGGTCACGAAAACCGATTTGAACATCTCGTTCAGGTTCTCAATGTCATTGGTGGCACGGGTGACGAGACGGCCTGCCGGATGCCGGTCAAAAAAGCGCACGGACTGGGATTGCATGATGTCAAAGAGGCCCAGACGGATATCCTGCATCATCCGCTGTCCCGTGAATTCGAGCAGATAGTATTCGGCGTAGCCGGCCCCCAGGGAGAGAAGAATCAAAAGAAAAAAAACAAGGGCGATCATTGTCACGCCATGGATGTCGCCGCTGCGGATCTTCAGGATCTCCTTTTCGGGAAGTCCCTTCAGTGCGCTGTAGGGGATAAGGGATGCGCCATCCGCCATGTCAATGGCGTCGCGACGCGCCGCCTCGGGAATGTCCCCTGTTTCCACGTCCGGACCGATCCGGTAGAACCGATCCGTTGAAAGGATCCCCCGGGACCTGAGGAGATGGAGATCCGCGGGATCGATCTGTTTGACATGGAGGTTGGAGATATAATATCCGGTGCGGGAACGGTCGGGTTCCAGCAGGCGGCCGTATCGCTCTTTCAGCTCTTGACAGACAGGATCATCAGGCCGGTCCAGGTCGATGCGGTGCCATGAGGCCACGATGTATCGATCGATGACGATCTTGGTCAGGTAGGGAACGGTCAGGTCAAACAGGGCGATCAGGATGGCCAAAAAGAGACCCGCAGCAATGGTCTTTCTGTAGGGAAGGGCATACCAGGCGAGCCGTTTCAAAATCCGCCAGTTATAGGGTTTGCCCAGTTTCCCTTCTTCCGCGTATCCGTAATCCCCGAACATGACGCTACATCAGGCCTCCCGTTCCAATTCCTCTGTAAGGAGCTGCTCTTCATAGAGGGCGGCGTAGGTGCCGGCCAGGCCTATGAGATGATCGTGGGTCCCCTCTTCCACCAGTTCGCCCCGGTCCAGCACCAGGATCCGGTCCGCCCTCCGTATGGTGGAGACCCGGTGGGAGACGATCAGGTTGGTATTGTCGGGCCGGGTGTCCAGTATCCGGTTCAGGATCAGCTCTTCCGTGCGGGTATCCACCATGGAGAGGGCGTCATCTAATATGAGAACGGGATAAGACCGGACAATGGCCCGGGCAATGGTCAAACGCTGCCGCTGCCCCCCTGAAAGGGTGATCCCCCGCTCTCCCAAGACGGTGTCCAGACCGTTTCCAAAGGCCCGGACCTCTTCCAGGATGCCGGCTGCATGGAGGGCCGCTTCCACCTCCGGGTCGGAGATCCCCTCCCTCCCGAACACCACGTTGTTGCGGATGGTATCGGAAAAGATAAACACCTCCTGGGATACGAATCCGATCCCCTGTCTGAGAGATTTGAGCGCCACCCTGCAGATATCGCAGCCGCCCACAAAGACCGTATGGTCCGGGACGTTCAAGAGATGGGGGATGGACTGAAGCAGCGTGGTCTTGCCCGATCCCACCCGTCCCACAATGGCCACGTTCTCAGAGGCCTCGATTTTCAGGCGGACATCGCTGAGGGCATATCGGTCCTGCCGGGGATACCTGAAGCTGAGGCCCCTGATCTCGATCGTCCCCGGGTCCGGCCCAAAACACCCCTCCTCTGCAGACAGGCAAGGCCCTGAAATCTCCTGCCTCACGTCCGGATCCCGAATATCCGGCACCTCGTCCAGGATACGGTTGATGCGCCGCATGGAGGCCGATCCCCGCTGGAGGAGATTGGTGACCCAGCCCATGGCCATCATGGGCCAGGTCAGGAGGTTGAGGTAGCTGATAAAGGCGACAAAATCTCCCGGCGTCATCTCGCCCAAGATCGCGTACCGCCCCCCGAGCAGGATCACCACCACCAGACCCGCATTGGTAAAGATGGTCATGACAGGGAAAAAGATGGCCAGGGTCCTGGCCAGGGTCATGTTTTCAGCCACATAGCGCTCCCCCTGGTCCTTGATCCTCCCACGCTCCCATGGCTCGCGGTGATGGGCCTTGACGACTCGAATGCCTGCAAAGGCCTCGCGCACGCGCTCGGTCAGGTCGGAAAAGGTCTTCTGGACCGTTTCAAATCCCCTGGACATGCGACGGGTGAGGATCCGGGTCAGGATGACGACGAAGGGGGCCGGGATCAGGGCGATGAGGGTAAGCCGGAGGTCGATGGATATCATGAACCCGATAGCGGCCATGCCCAGGATCGATCCGTCAATGAGCGCCACCAGTCCCATGCCGCTGGCCATGCGGACGGCATTGATGTCGTTGATGGCCCGGGCCATGATGTCTCCGGTCGGGGTCTTCTGAAAAAATGAGAGGGAAAGGGTCTGGAGGTGTGCGTACATCCGGTTCCTGAGACCCTGCTCCACGATCCTGGAATGGCCGAATATAAGGCGTCTCCACACATATCGGAACAGGGCGATCAGAAGGGCCATGGCCAGGATGATCCCGGCCTGTTTGAGAAGGAGCGATCCGGCGTCTGTCCGGGTCACCAGGAGATCGATGGCCTGCTTGATGACCAGAGGGATGACGAGTTGGAGGAAATCCACAAAGAGGAGACTCAACATCCCCATTGCAAGGGCCCACCGGTTCCGGACAAAGTAGACCCACAGGGGCTTAAAATTCTTCAACATGGAAGAAAGGGGAAGTGAACCGATCTCTGTTTCAGTCCGTGTATTCATGCATCATGTCTCAAGCAGGCCGTCTCTGTGAACAGGGACAACGCGTTACCGTCCGCAGGGCGGATTGAATCCTTGAACCTCTCCACCTCTAACCCCCTGAACCTCCGGGCGCAGCCGCGATCAGAGTCTCAGGCCAATCTCGAACCCTTCTTGGATGGCCCAAAGGGCGTTTCTGGGGCTTTTGGCATCGCCGATCACGTGGACCTCGGAGACGATCGCTTTGATGCCGTCCACAAGGGCATTCTCGGACCTGGAGCCCGCTGCTATTACGATGGAATCCGCCGGAAGGAAGCCCCGGTCCTCGCCTTGCTCGACTTCAAGGCCTTCGGGCGTAATGCCCACGGCCTTTGTGCTGGTCAGGATCTTGACTCCCAGGCGTTTCAATTCCGCGAAAACGGTCCACCGGGTGGTGAGTCCGATGCCATTCCCGGCCTTTTCGGTCATTTCCACCACCGTGACCTCCTTGATCCCTTTGTTTAGCAGGGCGGTCAGGGTCTCTACGGATTCCGCCCGGTTGGCCATGAGGAAGTGGAGAACCTCCGGCGACAGGGTGCCCACGTTGGCCAAATAAAGGGCGGTTTCCAGACCCACGGCATTTCCACCCAGGACCACCACCCGTCTCCCAACGCCTACAAGGCCATCCAGGAGATCCCATGCCTGCACCACGTGCGGACCGTCGATCCCCGGGATGTCCGGCCGGATTGCTTCGGCCCCGGAGGCCACCACCACCGCGTCCGGGCCCATTTCCCGTATGAAGCCAAGGTCTGCGGCCTTGCCTGTGATGATCTCCACATCCAGGGCCTTCAGGTTGCTGATTAGATCAGCGGCCGCGGTTTCCAATTCCCCCCTGCCGGGGATCCTGCGGTTCAGGAGGAGCTGGCCTCCCGGCTGGGTCTCTTTTTCCATGAGCGTGACCTTGTGACCCCTTTGTGCGGCGGTGCAGGCCGCCTTCATGCCGGCAGGACCCGCGCCGATGACGAGAACCGTTTTGGAATTACCGACAGGCTCAGGATGAACCGCCCTTTCCCTCCCGGCCTCGGGATTGACCAGACAGGCGACCGGCCGCCCCTGGAATACGCTGTCAAAACATCCCTGATTGCAGGCCACGCAGTGATAGATGAGATGGGATTCCCCCTTCTGAGCCTTATTGGGAAGATCCGGGTCGGCGATCAGGCCCCTGGCCACGGTCACCAGATCGGCCGATCCGTTGCGCAGGATTTCTTCGGCCGCACAAGGGTCATTGATCCGGTTGCTGACCAGAACCGGGACCGATACCTTTGCCTTGATCCCCTGGGCCAGATACACATAGGCCTGGCGGGGGACCGACATGGTCAGCTGGGGGACCCGGGTCTCGTGCCATCCGCCCGTGATGTCGAAGAGATCGACCCCTGCCCTCTCAGACTCTGAGGCAAAGATAGCGGCCTCACGGTTGGTGTTGCCCCCTTCCATGAACTCATTCCCTGCCAGCCGCATCAGGACAGGATAGTCCGGCCCGACCGCCTCACGCACCCTTGAGACGACCTCCAGGCCGAACCGCATCCGGTTCTCAAAGGAACCACCGTATATGTCCTCGCGCAGATTGGTGATGGGCGAAAGAAACTGACTGATGAGATACCCGGCGCTCCCCAGGATCTCCACCGCGTCGAACCCCGCCTTTTTGGCGCGGGTTGCCGCCTCGGCAAATCGGTCCTGCACCTCGGGGATCTCATCCAGGGTCAACGCCCTCGGGGTCTCGCCGGTCAGCTTGGATCGAACGGCCGACGCTGAAAAGGGCTTACGTCCGCCGATCATGGACGAGTGGGTATAGCGGCCTGCCTGGTAGAGCTGGCTGGTTGCGGCAGGGGAGCCGGCGGCCGCATCGGTGCCGGCGGGGCTGCACTGGTTTCTCATCGTCAGCTTTT
>JAWOIH010000310.1:0-14640 GCA_046484725.1 Candidatus Desulfacyla sp.
TGCGGCCCCGACACCCGGGAAGACGACCCTGTCCGCCGTCAGGATTTCGTCCCTGTCGTGTGTAATTCGGCACGCAAACCCCAGGCCCCGGAGGGCACGCTCCACGCTTCTGAGGTTTCCCGCCTTATAGTCGATGATTGCGATCATGGAGTGTCAGTTAATGGTTGATGGTTAATCGTTAATGGTTATCGGGTTTCCTTTTTTGCTCTTCACTCTTCATTTTTCATTCTTCATTCCCAATTCTTCATTGTCCCGCTGCCATCAGCCGATCCCTGATTTCTGCGACCCTGTCGTCCTCATAGATCTTCTGGCCGCCGGCATCCTTCACATAAAAGACGCCCCGAAGCCTTTCTTCATCGCTGTTGACCTTGGCGAACCGGATGTTGAGGCCCAGAGAGAAGATCTGTTTTGCCAGGGTGTAGGCCAGGCCCACGCTCGTGGGAGAATTGATCTCGATCACCGTAAAAAAATCAGAGGCCTCGTTGTCCACCTTAACCTTCCTGGGCACAGGGCTGTGATAGGTCTGCGTATAGAGGGACTGTCCCTTTTCCCGTATGAGGTCGTCCAGCGGGAGCCGGTCTTCCAGTGCCAGCCGGACGTCGTTCAATGTCTTTTCCCATCGCTCTGCCTCCCGGTACCGGTCTACCGGATTGGTCACCTCGTAGATGTCGAATGCCAGCCCGCTCTTCAGGGTGAAGATGTGGGCCGACAGGATCTCGATGTTGTTGAGCGTCAGGACCCCCACCATCTTGCTGTAGAGACCCGGCCGGTCGTAGGTGCATTGGATGATGCGGGTGACGGGGGCATCGGCCACCCGCTGCAGGACCCATGCGTGCCTCTCTGGGCCCAGGGTCAGGGCCATGCGGAGGTGGTGGACCATGTCCTCCAATGCGGCGCTCAGGAAGTACCGGGAGGATACCTGATCCATCAGCTTCAGGACCTCCCCCTCAGGGAACTCCGGCCGCAATGCCTCCAAAAGGGCCTTTCGCTTGCCCGCGATCTCCTGGGTGGCGTCGGGTGATGCCAGAAGGCCCCGCTCCAAAATGCGCCGCACCTTTACAAACAATTCGGTCAACAGCATGATCTTCCAGTCGCTCCGCGCCATGGGCCCGGTGGCAAAGCTGTCGGCCACGGTGAGAAGAAAGAGCATCTTGAGGCGTTCCTTGTCCTGGATGGCCTGGGCCACCTGGACAGAGGTCTTCTCGTCGCTCAGGTCCCGTCGTTGCGACACGTTGACCATCAACAGGTGGTTTTTGACCAGAAAGGGAACCACATGAAGGGCCTCCCCGGTCACGCCGAGTCGCTGAAGTATCCGCACGATCATCTTGCCCCCCTTCTCTGCATGATCACTGTTTTCCCCTTTGGCGATATCATGGAGGAGGGCGGCCAGGTAAAGACAATCCTGGCATTCGATCCTGTCGAAGGCCTTCTTGAGGAGGGGCCATTGCCGGTCGTACGCCCCCTGTGAGATCTCATTGATCACCTCCACGGCCCTGAGGGAGTGGAGGTCCACGGTCATGACATGGTAGTAGCCGAACTGGGGGAGGTTCCTGATCTCGCTGAATTCCGGAATAAAGAGGGTGATGAGTCCGATCTCGAGGGCCAGCCGGATGATTTTCGGGTTCCGGGGCCTCAGGAGGATCTCCAGGAAGAGTGCCCTTGCCTCGGGCGAATCCACCAGATCCTGTCCCCTTTGGGCGATAATCTCTTCCGCTTCCCAGATAAAGCCGGAACCCAAGAAAAGACCCCGTTCATTCGCCTCCTTCAGGGCATGCAGGATGATCAGAGGATCTTTTTCAAAGAGCGATCCTTCTTTGAGGACGATGTTACCCTTTACGACCTGGAATTCCTCTGGAAGTTGGTCAGAGGTCTCCTCTGTGGGTCCGGGATCGATCATATCCAGGCTCTTTGCCAGGAATTCATCGTGGCGGTACCTCACCCGGTTCAGGTGGAGATAAAGGTCGCGCATGAGCCTTTCAGGTCCCGAGATATGAGGCCCATCCACATAACCCAGGTCTTTGGCGATCCGGTTCTGAAAGGAGAGAAACAGTCGGTCGTCCTTTCGTTTCGCCAGGAGATGGAGCCGGTTGCGGATATTCAGGAGAAAACTCCTGGAGAGAGCCAGTTCGTCCAGGCCCACATGGCTGAAGACGGCAAAGCGCTTGATCTGTTCCAGCCGTTCACACCGGAAGTAGGTCCTTGCCATCCAGTCCATGAGATGGAGGTCCCGAAGGCCGCCCAGACCCTCCTTGAGGTCAGGCTCCACAAAGTGATCCTCGCTCCCGTATTTTTCGGCCCGTTCTTTCCGTGATACGAGAAACTTGCCCAGCAGTGAAGACTGTTCCCTCTGAATGCGCGACCAGAAGGCCTCTTGAAAGAGCTGGTAAAAGGACCATGACCCCATGAGGAACCGGCTGTCCAAAAGGGAGGTGAATACCCTGAAATCGGTGACGGCCAGCCGAATGCATTCCCGGTAGGTCAGGATGGAATGCCCCACCTCCAGTTTGGCGTCCCAGAGGGGATAAATGGCCCGGGGGATGACCCGTTTCATCTCGTCCGACAACTTCCCCTGGTGAATCACCATCAGGTCCACATCCGAACGAATACAGAGTTCTCGCCTCCCGTACCCGCCCAGGGCCATGATGGTGAGGCCGCCGTCCGTCTCTTCGCCCCTGTTTTCCCTGAACCCGGCCTCGAAAAAGAGGGACCGGACAAATTGATCCATCAGATCGGCATACCTGCGGACCGCCTCCTGTCCGGAAAGGCGATCAAGTTCTGTCGTTATGAAGGATCCTCTTTCATCGAGGAAATCCGCGACGATTTTTTGTGAACCATCCAATAGTGTTTACATGCTCAAAGGTGAAAGCTGAAAGCTGAAAGCTGAAAGCTCAAAGCTGAAAGCTCAAAGGGCAAAGGGCTCAGAGGTTATTGGTTAATCGTTAATGGTTATCAGGGAAAGAGGGCTGATGAATCCCAGCAATCCAAAACACCGATAGACCCGACTACCCAGCAATCCCGCCGCCGCAAAATCTCTGCTCCGCTCAGACCAGCAACGAGGATCCAGTAACCAGGATCCGACGCCGGCTATATCGCGTCCCTGTCCTCTTCGCCGGTCCGAATGCGGATCGCCTTTTCCACGGGCATGACAAATATCTTTCCGTCCCCGATCTCTCCGGTATGGGCGTTCTGTTTAATGACGTCCACCACCCTGGGGACGATATCCGACGACACCACCACCTCTATCCGGATCTTGGGAAGGAAATCGACCACATACTCTGCCCCCCGGTAGATCTCCTTGTGTCCCTTCTGCCGGCCGAAGCCCTTTACCTCCGTGATGGTAATCCCGCTGACGCCCAGCTTCAATATGGCGTCTTTCACGTCATCCAATTTGAATGGCTTGATAATCGCTTCGATCTTTTTCATCATTCGCTTTCTCCGTACTCCTCCAAACCATCTTTTTTGACCTCAACCGTCTGACGAGGCCTTACCGTTCGATAGACCGCCAACGGGTCCCTCACCTCTCCCTCCACCGACAGGAGGTCCTGTTCAATGGAGATCCCGAACAATCGCTCATTTTCCCTGAGATAGGGGAGGATCAGTTCCCAGTCCTTTGCCTCCATCCCCACGATCTCTCCGCCGTTGAGTTGCTCTTCATTGACGAGGCCGAAAGGATCCCGGATATATATGGCCCCGCCCGAGGCCAGTGAAAAGAGATTGGCCCCCGGATAGGGCGTTGCCTGGGGCCGCACCGCTCCCTGATCGTCAAAGGTCACGCCGTTTAAGACCACAAATCCCCCACCCTTATGGGGATCGCCCGCCATGAAGGACTCGGCCAGATAGTCCAGGCAGGTCCCGTTGATGACCACCCGGGGCCGGCCCACGCCATTGATGAGGGGCCGACCGGCCGCATTTCCCATGACATAGACCTCGCCCCCCTTGGCCCCGTACATGAAGGTCTGGCCCGTATCGCCGTAGATGATCATCTTGCCCGATTTCATGATCTGGCCCAACTGGTCCTGGGCGTCTCCATGGACATGGATGGTGAGCCCGTCGATCCCCGATCCCAAATAATCGCCCGAACTCCCGTAGATATCGATACGTACCCCGCCCGTGTCCGGCCCGAGACCGCATCCGTGGAACCGCTGTCCCTTGAGTCCGAACACGATAAACCGTCGCCATCCCCTGAAAAAGGCCTCGGCCAAGAGCCGGCTGTCGCAGTGGTCGCCTTCAGGGGGAAAGAGGGATGCATCGATGACCAGGACCTTTTCGTCATAGGAAGGTCCCCTGAAAAACTGACGGGTTTCCCAGTCGATGAGGCGATAGGCGGAGGTCCGGTCCTCCCTCGCCAGTGAAGGGAAGTGACGGAATATCGCCTCCAGGGTCTGCTGGACCATCTGCAGGATGGATCGGCGCTTCTTGTCATAGGTCGGATATCGCAGGTCCAGAAGCCGGGTCAGGGCCTCCAGGGCCACCTCGAAATGGGCATCTCCTTTAAGTGCCCACCCCTTGATCTCTTTGAGACACTCCATCAGGTCCGCAAAATCCCAGTCCGGGATCCCGCCCCTTACGTATTCGTAGAGGAGGTCCGCCCTCTGGAGTTCGAAAAATCGCGAGATATCAAAGCGGTCCTTCCCTTCATCGCCTGCCAGAAGGTAATAGACCTGGCCCGGCAGGTAGGCGGACTGGCCCTCCGGGAGCGTGATCGGTCTGTCGAACTTGTCCACGCAGGTGAGCCTTCGCTCCAGGGGATCGCCCCCCTGAAGATCCAGGTTGAAGATGAAGGCCCCGCCATCCGTATAGCTCCCGCCCCGGGCGTTCCAGCATCGGTCGGCCACCGTCCCCACGCGGGGGTCTTCCGCGGCCAGGCTCTTGAGCGTGGCGTCGATGGCCTGTTTTTCCGAGCAGATCAGACCCACCTGCACCTGGCCGTCGTGAAGGGCAAAGACCTGGGGCCTCAGCATCCCCGTATCGGTGATCCCGATCAACTGGAGCCGGTTCTGTTCCGTGTCGTTCCGGGCGATGATGAAGAACCAGGGCCCGTCCGGCGACCCATGCACATGGGCGGCCTGAATCGCCCGATAGATACGCTGCCGCTCGGGCGATAACTGGTCGAAATCCCGCTCCATGGTGGGGGCCAGGGCCTCGATCACATATTCCAGCGGATATCGGTAGGTCCGGCTGTAGAGATCAAAGAGCAATGCAGAGACCTCGGTATCCGTAAGAAAGAGGGGGTAGATATTCTTCTGCCTCAGGTATTCGGCCACCGAGTGGTAGTTGGCAAAATCGCCGTTGTGGACCAGGGCCTCGTTGAGCCCGATAAAGGGATGGGCCCCGGCAGGGTGCCAGACCCGCCCCTTGGTGGGATACCGCTGATGGGCAATCCAGATATGGGCCTTGAAATTGTCGAGCTTATAGTACTGCACCACCTGCTCGGCATAGCCCACGATTTTCAAGATAAAGAAATTTCTGCCGTGGGAGAGGACAAAGGCCTGCTGCTTGCCGTAGGCGTCATAGTAGGTCTTGTTGATTTTGAAGCTGTTCCGATAAACAAACTCGTCCTCGGCCCTCCGTTGGTCGATCCCTTCCAGGCCGTTTTCCGATCTAAATCGGTTCAGGATATCGGGCCGGACCCGGACAAAGTAACGGAAGACCTCGGGCGGCCTGACATCCAGGCCCCGGATGTCCCTGTAATCATCCACATGGGGAATCCGCTCCGAGAAATCCACGTGGAAAAAAGGGTCGATAAAGCGCTCTTCCAGGTCGTCGGTCACGCCCTCTTCCAGTGCGGCGATCTGGAGGATATAGTCCTCATCCAGGGCCTCACGGGTGACTCCCAGCATTCGAGGGTCAAACCCCATGGCCGCAATCCCGCCCCCGCGGCCGTTTCCCCGGTTGTGCATCTGCCGCGACGGCTCGAAGATATGCTTTCCCCGCACCGGGATGCTGCATGCAAACCCGGTCACCCCGCATCCCCCCTCGGCCTCGGTCTCGAAACGGGGCCTCGAAGGAAGGTCGGCCACCAGGGGCTGCCTCGATTGGATGATTTGGGTTATGAATTGATCTTTGTTCATTCCTTTATCCTGATCACACGGAGCCACAAAGAACACAGAGAAAAGGGCATGTTCCCGTTTATTTTCAAAAAAAATCCTTTGTGTGCTTTGGTGTCTTCGTGTGAGATATTTTGGTTGCGGGTGTCCGCTTTAGTACCTTATTTCCAATAACTATGTAACAAAAAACAAGAAAATCTATTTGTATCTCAGTACGCCTTATTTTATAGACTCACACGGAGCCACAAAGAACACAGAGAAAAGGGCATGTTCCCGTTTATTTTCAAAAAAATCCTTTGTGTGCTCTGTGTCTCTGTGTGAGATATTTTGGTTGCGGGTATACGCTTTAGTCACTTCTCTTCGTATAATCCAGATGCACCAGGCAATCGGTTCGGCCTACCAGTTCGGTCAGGCTGCCCATGCCCAGTTTTTTGAGTATGCGTATCAGTTCTTCGCGCCATGCCAGAAACATATTGGTGATCCGCCGGGTCCCCCACTCCACATCCACGAGATTCAGCAACTCCGGGTCGGTGGTGGCGATCCCCCTGGCACAGCCCCTCCCGCTCTCGCAGTTGTGGCACCGGATGCATTCCAGGGCCACCAGGTCTGCGGTCCCGGTGCAGATCCCGTCGGCACCCAATGCGATAATCTTGGCCATATCGTGCGGGGTCCGTATCCCGCCGCTGGCGATGACGGTGATCTTGTCCCTTACCCCTTCTTCCTGAAGGAAGCGGTGGACCTTGGGAACGGCATATTCCAGCGGCATGGCGATATTCTTCTTGGCGATGTCCGGGGCCGCGCCCGTGCCCCCGTAGCTCCCGTCCAAATGGATGATATGGGCCCCGGCATAATAGCTCCCCACCGCCACCATATCCACGTCCGTGGGAGTGGAGACCTTGACCGAGACCAATGCCTTGGGATTGATGGCCTTGATCCAGTCCACGTGCTTCTTGTGGTCTTCCACCGAATAGACACTGTGGAAGGGAAACGGAGAGAAGAGGGGATAACCGGCCACGGCCTCCCGCATGCGGGCCACACCCGGGGTCACCTTGTCGCCCAGGAGATGCCCGCCCAGGCCCGGCTTGGCCCCCTGCGCATACTTGAATTCCACGATCCGGACCCGCTGGATGGTCTCCTCCCGCACGCCGAACAGCCCGGTGGCGACTTGAGTAATGACGTTACGGTCATAGGGTTTCAGCTCATCGGGATATCCCCCTTCACCGGTACAGCAGAAGGTCCCCAGGGCCGCGGCCGCCTTGATGCGGCTGAGCATGGTATGGATGCTGACCGAGCCGTAGGACATGCCGCCCCCGTAAAAGGGGACCTCGATCCGGATCCGGTGGGCCGTGTCGTTTCTCCGGTTGAGGACGACCCCCAGGTCCGGATCCCCCTCGTCCTTTGCGGGGTTGGCAACCTTTTTCGGAAACACGATGCGAAGCTTGTCAAATCCGCCACCGGAACCCCCTATCCGGTACTCAAGTCCTTTTGGGGGGACCTGTCCCAGCTCGGCCATATGCCAGGTGCTGACCAGGAGATCCGGGGTCCAGCGGAAATCGCCCATGGCGTCAAAATCAGGGTTTCTCCTTATGGACAGGGCATGGACCGGGCATGCCTCGGTGCAGGGCTCGCTGCACTCGGGTCCTACGCACCGGTCGTGCCTCTGGATAAGGACCTTCCCCCGCTTGATCCCATGCACGCCGTAGGGGCACAGCTCCACGCACTTGCCGCAGGCGATGCAATCGTTCGTCCGGTGAAGCCGGTACTTTCCGATGGGATTCCTGAATCGGGACGGGGTGGGGATCACCTTCGGCAACTGAAATGGTTCTGAACTATTCAATGTCGCATCCCTCCTCGATATCCCCCATGGCGCTGAAGGTATCCCTCTCCAGTTCCTCGAAAAACATGGCCCTTCCCGCCTCGCCGCGCAACCGGCGGGCGTCCCGAATCCCCATGGCCCCCATCATCTCCAAAAGCTGATTGTGCCAGGCCCCTATGAGATTCACCACCCGGGAAGCGGTCCAGTCGGCCGTGGCGCCCTCGATATCCACAGGACACGACAGGCCTTTGGTACAGCGTCGACACATGCGGCATTCCAGGGCGATCAGGATGGGAAAATCGATCAAGACCCCGTCTGCGCCGCAGATGATCGACTTGGCAACATGCTCTGCCATGGAAATCCCGCCGCTCGCTAAAAGGGTGATGCCGTCCCGAACATTCTCCTGCACCAGTCTCTGGTGGACTGACCGAATCCCGTCCTTGAGCCAGGCCTGGTCGTCATCCTGAAACCGGCCATCCGTGGTCCCTTCCAGATGAATTATGGAAATGCCGGCGCGGACCAGGGAGAGGACAGTGTCGGCCATCCCGTGGGTCATGGGCATCCGTACCGAGAGTAGGGTAGGTCTATCCAGGGAAGTGAAACTCTCGGCGACCTTCTCCCATCCCTCGGACCAGGGGACCTCCGCCACCCTCACGTCCGACGGCATCGGCCCCTGGAGGCCGCCCGCCCCCTTCGGGAATGCGGGAAGCAGCACAGAATAAAAATCCTTGAGGGACCCATCCATCGCTTCATAGGGGACGGATAAAAGGGTCCCCAGCCGTTTCGCGGCCATGCCCCACCCTGACATGGTTTGAGGGCCGATGGCCCCGAAGGAGGGCATCCTCAGGATAATGGGGAGCGGGATATCCACCACCCGGGGGACCTCCCCGTCCAGGCCGCCATGTTCATTAAAGGAAAGATGGCCCGGTGTCTTTCCCAGGTCGATGGCGGTGCTGATATATTCGCGGCCATGGATCCCGTCCCGGGTCGGCCGGACGATCTCGGACATGTCGGTCCACATGGCATCGAAGCCCGGCCCGCTGAACGGTCCGGGGTATCCGGCCCCGGACACCGGGATCTTTCCGGTCTGGGCCTGAGACCAGAGGCTGGCGATGATGTCCGGGGTCCACCAGGCATCGCCTATGGCCTGGTACTCGGGGTTCAGGGACTTGTGGATCAGTTCCCTGGGACAGCTCTGAACGCACCGGAGACAGTTCATGCACTGGTTGTCGATGGAATCGATCATCTGCACCGCGTCGATCCCCCGGCGGTCGTACACGCCGTACACGCACTGCTTCTTGACGCAGACCGCGCACTTGAGACACCCCTCTTCCCAGGCGATGATGCCGGACCGTGTGATGGGTTTGAACCGGTGGGGGACCGTTGATGTATGGATGGCGTATTTTGCCGGCATATCCAGGTCCTCTATCCCTTGTCGATCTCGGGCCTTGGAAGGAGGCCCGCCCCTTCTGCGATCTCTCCCACGGCCGCTTCCCATTCAATGGCCATAATGTGGACCCCCCGGACTCTCCGCAGCTCTTTGAGTCTCGTTATGGTCTCCACGCAGATACGGATACCCTCTTCGCGCTGTTTTTCCTTGGGAACCCCTTCCATCCGTTTGATGATCTCATCCGGGATATCCATGCCCGAGACACGCTCCTTCATGTACCGGGCCATGCCTGCGGATTTGAGCGGCGTGACGCCCCCTAAGATGTACGCCTTTTCCGTAAGGCCCCTGTCCACGGCCATGGAGAGCCAGGTCTCGAACCGATCCAGATTGTAGATGCACTGGGTCTGGATAAAATCGGCCCCGGCCTTAATCTTCTTTGCGAGCCGCGTCACCCGGAATCCTAAAGGATCGGCAAAGGGGTTGGCCGCGGCCCCGATAAAGACGTCGGGGGCCTTGTCTAAAGGTTCTCCGCCCAAGATGAGGCCCTCGTCCCGCATCCCCTTCACCACCTGCAGAAACTGAATGGAGTCCAGGTCGAACACCCCGACGCACCCGGGCTGGTTCCCGAACCGCTGGTGATCGCCCGAGAGGCAGAGGACATTATGGATGCCCATGGCGGACGCCCCGAGGATGTCGGATTGAAGGGCAATCCGGTTGCGGTCCCTCACCACCATCTGCAGGACAGGGTCGAGTCCGGCATGCTTGAGGAGGGCGCAGGCTGCAAGGCTCGACATGCGCACGATGGCGGTTTGGTTGTCGGTCACATTCACCGCATCCACCTTGCCATGCAGGAGTTCCGCCTTTTTCAGGACGGCCTCCGCATTCGCGCCCTTGGGCGGTCCGCATTCGGCGGTGACTGCAAATCCTCCCTGGTCCAGGACCTTCTTGAGTCGGCTTTCCGTTCTCACGTCTGCTGATCCTCCCTGATAATCTTTCTGGGGCCGCTCCCCTGCTTTCGGGCCCAGTTCTTGGGCGGGTAAATCTCCTCCAGCCTGTGGAGTGCCCCGAATCGCGTCAGCCGGTCGATAATCAACTGCCAGGCGCAGGGGATGTCCGGGTTCACTTCGCAACGGCCGTCAACCGATCCGCCGCACGGCCCGTTTAGAATCTGTTTGGAACAGCGGGCCAGTGGACAAATGCCCCCGAAATAATAGAGCATGCAGTCGCCGCAGCCCAGGCAGTTCTCCACCCAGTATCCCTGGTCTTTGGTCTCGCCTAAGAATTCGGTGTTGAGGGCCGGGATGATGGGGATCTCCTGATACATCTCGGAGACCGCCTGGACCCCGGCCCCGCAGCCCAAGGAGAGGACAGCGTCATACTCCCCGATCATATCATCCAGGGGAAGGATGAACTCCTTGACGCACTGGCGGTCCACCGTCTTTTCGTGGATCAGGACCTCTTCCTCATGGATCCGGGCGGCCATTCGAAGGGCGGATGCCAGCATGGCGGTCTCCTTTTCACCGCCGGCCGCGCACTCGGCCACGCAGGACCCGCAGCCCAGGGCCAGGACCCGTTTATACGGGGCCAGCATACCCCTGATCTCATCCATGGGCTTCTGTTCTGCTGTTATCATAACCAGTCTCTCCTTTTCTCGCATGCGAACGTCTCGTTCGCAGGGCGCTTCAAAGCAGGCGAAGGCCCCATCTGAGAGATTTTGTCAAATATTTCCGCTGCATGTTGGGCAAGCGTTCTTGGGACCTCTTTCGATCCGATGACAATTCCCACCCGCTCCGGCTCCAGGCCGATCGACAGAATCATCTCCCGGGTCCGCTCCACGCGCCTTTTCGCACGGAGATTCCCCTCGAAATAACGGCATGCCCCTTCCGGGCAGGTGATCAGGTAGGCTGCATCCGCCACCTCTTCCAGCGCCCGCAACAGGTGAACCGGTTCGAGTCTCCCGCTGCACGGCAGGGGAAAGAGGCGGATCTGTTCATCACAGGCCTTCTCGATGGCCTGCCGGTGGGTTTCGCTGCTCTCCGGGACATTCCGGCAGTAAAAGAGCGCCAGGGTGCGTTTCCTTGAATCTGTCATTTCCGGGTCCGGTCCTTTCTGTCAGGGGCCTTGCCCCGTAAGGTCCTCACACCATCAGTGCCTGGTCTTGTGTCACGGAAAACAAGACGGTCTCCATAGCACTGTAGGTCCGTTACATTGCCTCACACAAAGCCACAGAGACCACAAAGAAAAGCGCATTTTCGGGGTTACAATGAAATACCTCTGTGTTCTTTGTGTCTCTGTGTGATCATTTTCCGGTCTACGGCCGTCCGGTGTCTTAGAACATGTATATCTGGTGGCTGTCGGGGTTTTTCCCGAAGCAGGTGATATCGTCCACCTTGTTGATCTCAGGTCCGCGGCAGATGGCATAGAGGGCCCGTTCTATCCCGATGCCGCCCCCATAGGTCTCCGGAAAGGCAGGCCTTCCCTGGCTGTCCTTCTTGGACGCGATCATCAAAAAAGGTCCATAGCCCCCCAGCTCATCGATATTTTTGATGTTCCCTTCAAATATGACCGGCCTTGCCGGGATGATGCCGTTATCCAGTAGCCTCTCCACGATCGGTTCATAGAGCCACTCCCGCACGGCCCCGGAAAGGACCTCGAGGGCGGGGGTCTGCTCCCCGGTATCTCGAAGGATGCTCTTGGCGCAGATATCATAGTTGTAGATCATCGCTGACGTAATTTCAGACATGCTGACCTTCCCTTCGGGACGGAGGTACGGGTAGACCAGATCATAATTCTCTCTCAGGAGACCGGTGATCCAGAAGAAGGTGGACTGGACCTCTTTTCCGATACTTTGTTCGTATCCCCTCCCGTATTTCTTTTTGCTCTCGTCGCACCTGAAACGGGGGAAGGGCTGGCGGGGAACCTCGATGGCCACCCCGAGTCTTTTAAGGTCATCGTCGTTTTTCTCCACCAGCTGGGTCATGGCATGGACGATCATCCGCTCAAAGAGGTCCATCCCCTTTTCCATATCCTCGGCCAGTATCTTGCTGACCCTTTTAGGGTCCTTCAGGTACGATTCCAGATCGATCCCATGGTTTCTTCGCACCTCCAGGTCCATCTGGCTGAAATCGATCAGGTACTTGCCCCGTTGCGTACGGTCGGGACTCTCGATCTCCAGCCGGATGTTGGGGGAATCCACGAACACGCCCTTGATCCTGGGATGGTGACACGACAGAAACTTGGAGTAGATCATGCTGTGGGTCATCACGTACCGCTGGCCCTTGTAATTGATATTGGGGGTATGTTCCACATCGTGGGCCAGGGGGTCGGTCACGGGGCTCAACTGAACCCTTTCCAGATTGAAAAGCCCCTCATCCGCCAGGAACTGGTGCATGGCCGTCACGAACGTGGTCCTCAGGGCCATGGCCGAATAGAGCGCATCGCTTTTCCATTTATTGTAATAGTACGTGTCCAGATATTCTTCAAAGCTGGACCCGGCTTCCTTCAAAGCGGCCTGGAAACCGAATAGACTCTGGCCGATAACAGACATGGAATCATCCTTCATGGCTATTTATTCTCCCTTTACAAAGTTTGGAGTGACGAGTTTGAAGTGCCTAAAATTAAACTCCCCACTCCGCAACTCACACTCCACACTTGATGTTGTCTTGTGCCTTATGCCTGGCGCCTACAGTTTCGGCAGATACGTATCGATCTCGAACTGGCTCACGTGCGTCCGGTATTTGTCCCACTCGATCTTCTTGTTTTCGATGAATTTGTTGAACACATGTTCGCCTAAGATCCGCTTCACCAGTTCGCTCTTTTCCGTTGCCAGGATCGCCGCGTAGAGGTTTCCCGGCAGGTCGGTAATCCCGTGGGCCTTTCGCTCGGCCGGATTCATCTCGAAGATATCTTCTTCCACCGGGGCCGGCAACTCATATTTCTTTTCAACGCCTTCCAGGCCTGCGCCCAACATCACGGCAAACGCAAGGTAGGGGTTGCAGGCAGGGTCAGGGGACCTGAACTCGATGCGGGTGGCCTTTTCCTTGCCCGGCTTGTACATGGGCACCCGGATCATGGCCGACCGGTTTCTCCTGGCCCATGACACGTAGACCGGGGCCTCATAGCCCGGCACCAATCTTTTGTAGGAATTGACCCACTGATTGCACACCGCGGTGATCTCCGGGGCGTGGCGCATCAGGCCTGCGATGTAGTGCTTGGCCATCTGAGAGAGGTTGTATTTGTCACTCGAATCATAAAAGGCATTCTTGTCGCCCTGGAAGAGGGACTGATGGACATGCATCCCGCTTCCGTTCTCCCCGAAGATCGGCTTGGGCATAAACGTCGCATAAACGCCGTGCTTCCTTGCGATTTCCTTTACCACCAGTCGATAGGTCATGGTGTTGTCGGCCATCTTGAGGGCACTCTGATAGCGAAGATCGATCTCGTGCTGGCTCGGGGCTACCTCATGGTGGCTGTATTCCACCTGAATACCCATGGACTGGAGCGCAAAGATCGTATCCCGCCTCAAGTTGCTTCCCATATCCAGGGGCCTCGAATCAAAGTATCCCCCCGCATCCAGGACCTCTGTGCACGTGTCGTCCTTGAAATAGAAGTATTCCAGCTCAGGTCCTACATAGTAGGTGAAGCCCTTGTCTTCCACTTTCTTCAGGAGTCGTTTCAGGACATATCTCGGGTCTCCCTCATAAGGCGTGCCGTCGGGGTTGAGGATATCGCAAAACATCCTGGCCACCGGCCGCTCATCGCTCCGCCACGGCACCAACTGAAACGTGGTCGGATCGGGTTTGGCAATCATGTCGCTCTCCTCGATCCTGGCAAATCCCTGAATGGAAGAGCCGTCAAAACCCATCCCCTCGGTGAGGCCTTCATCCAGTTCGGACGGTGTAATGGCAAAGCTCTTGAGCACTCCGAGTACATCGGTAAACCAGTACTGAATGAAGCTGATGTCCTTTTCCTCAACAATCCGTTTCACATCCTCTACGGTCTGACATTCCATGGCGTTTCCTCCTTCTCCCCCCGGGCCCTGCCGTGCAGGACCCCGATCCTGTTTGTGAAGTTTCATGATGTTTCCAAAGCCTTTCCATCTTTCACAGGGCATTTCTGCAAACCCAGTGCCAATTAGGGAGATTGCCTGCCAAGTAGTTGGTTTTTCATTTGTTTATCCTGGTTGTCCCAGAAAAGAAGTTGGGGATGGAAATACATTTATGTAGTTTCTATGAATACGATAAAACAGAAATGTCGTTTTGCTCAGTGTCTTATCCCCACCCAAAGAAATCAGCGGATTCCCAATTTTTCAGCGTGACGTGTCAGGCGGATCAACCGGACTTTCTCCACTTTTCATTATTCACTCTTCAATTTCCAATCTAATCCCT
>JAWOIH010000337.1:0-12474 GCA_046484725.1 Candidatus Desulfacyla sp.
CGTTATCAAACAGATGTATCCAAGGATCGGATTAAGCATATGGTTCCAATCCCTCAATGACTCAATTGCCGATTCCGGATGACCCGGGTTAGGAGTTTACAAATTGGAGGAAACGGGTTTAGTATATAGTCGTTTAAGGAAGCGTTGAAACGCCATGCTGATGGCGAAAGCGGGCCGAATAGGGGGCATTCGATAATGAACTTGAGGTGAATCAATGAGTATTTCCTTTTTAAAGATCCAAGACCAGATGCGTTTGAAGAATCCCTTCAAAGACTTTTCCATGGATGAAATTCCTTTTGAAATCCGCTACGACCCCCTCACCGGGCAGTCAACGAGGATTTTTGATCTCCCCTACCGTCCCGTTGCGAGGCCTGACTTCCATGGACTCATCCGGAAATCCAAAGAGATGAACTGCCCTTTCTGTCCGGAATCCGTCGAAACGGCCACGCCCCTCTATCCGGAGGAAATCATCCCCGGGGGGAGGATTCATGAGAGAGAGGCATGGCTTTTCCCCAACCTTCTCCCCCTTGACCGGTACGCCGCGGTCTGTATATTCGGGAAGGATCATTTCATCGGCCCGTCAGGTTTTACACCGGACATTATGAGGGATGGATTTACGGCCGCCCGGACCTTCATCAAAGGCATTTCACGGCATGATCCCGGCGTTCGCTTTTTTAACATCAACTGGAACTACATGCCCCCTTCCGGCTCCAGCATGATCCATCCCCATCTTCAGGTCAACTGCGGACAAGTCCCCACATATCAACCGCGCCTGCAAATGGCGTGCAGTCATGAGTATTTCCTGAAAAACGGAAAAACGTTCTGGGAAGATTATATGGACGCGGAAAAGGAATCAGGCGAGCGGATCCTAACGGATATCGGTTCGACCTTCTGGACCATGAGTTTTGCCCCCCAGGGCGCCCTCCCCGATGTATGGTGCATTTTCCGGGAGTGCCGCTCCCTTGTTGAATGGAGGGACGAGGAACGGGATGCCTTTCTTGAAGGTCTCACAGCAGCGTTAAGGTATTTCGATCAGGAAGGTCTCTACAGTTTTAACGTGTCCATATTTTCAGGAGGGGAAAATGACCATTATCGGGTGAATGCCAGGATTACGCCCCGTCTTCTGCTGAGAGAGATCGGCAACAGCGACCAGACCTATTACCAGGTGCTCCACCGGGAACCCAGCTCCATCCGGCCGCCGGAGTCTGTTCGGGAAAAGGTGCTGGCGGTTTTCAAGAGGACCCATTCCTGATCTTGACACTTTATTGAAAAGCTATCCAAGATATTTGAGATTTGAGCGGTTTATTTTTTATCGGTTATCGGTGCTGGATGCTAAAACCCGGAATCTGAACACCGAACACCAAAACCTGTATCTCTCTGCAACATCATGAATCTTGAAGCATTATCTGTTGTGAGAGATGATCTTTCAGAGTTGTTATGTGAGAATCCAAGGAGGAATCAATCATGTTTTTTGAGCTCCGTCAGTATCGCATCAAGGATGGGAAGCGGGATCGCTGGGTCAAATTGATGGAAGAGAAAATCATCCCCTTCCAGGTGTCAAAGGGGATGGTTTTCGTGGGGAGCTTTATCTCCCTGGATGAGCCGGACCTCTACATCTGGATTCGCCGTTTTGAGAGCGAGGAAGAGGCCGATCGGCTCTACAGGAAGGTGTATGAGAGTGATTTCTGGAGGACGGAGATTAAGCCCTTTGCCGACGAGATGCTCGATCGGGAAAGGATGCTGGTTACACGGATGGCCGCCACGGAAAAATCCGTCATCCGGTGAACTGATCCCACCTGACGTTTTCCGGCTGAATCATACTGCGTAGATGAGGGAAGCCGGGCCGAGAAACGACCGGCGCTTCATCAGGCCAGGGGCGGCGGGGCTACGCGGTCCTTCGCGATTACTGCCAGGTGATCCTGGGGGGTCTTCGCTCGGGCAGCCTGTAATACCTCGTTTTGGGGCGTCCGATCATCATAGGGTAGTGATGGAGATGTCCCGTGGGCAGGCCCAGGGCTTCTCTGGCTGCTGAAGAGGAGACGAGCACCCCCTGCAGCAGGCCCGCCCAACAGGTGCCCAGGCCCAGTGTGGGCGCAGCCAGTTCAAGGTAGGAAAGGGCCAGCGTCACATCCACCATGCCGTTGGCGGCCTCTTTAGGGGCTGAGGCAATCACCAGCACAGGGGCATCACGGAGTACGGAATCAAATCCCATGTCCCAGGACTTTACGACAATCGGCATATAGGGCGGGGCGGATTGAGGCGCCTTTTCCAATACGCTGCGCATCCAATCCACCGCCGTCCCGGCCATGTCCCTGATCTTTGCCCGGTCGGTCAGGACCAGCCATTCCACCAGTTGGGTATTTCCGGCCGTCGGGGCATAGCGGGCGATCTCGATCAGGCGCTGGAGCGTCGCCTTGTCCGGAGTCTCATCTTTAAAAAATCGAATGGAGCGCCGGGATCGGAGGAACTGCACCGCCTGACGTTCGTCAATGGCCAGGTCCCTGTCAATAACCGGGCACTGCTCGACGGGGATCTCATCATGGCTCAAGGCGCCATGGGGACATACCGCCACACAGTGTCCGCACATCAGGCATACCCGCTCGCCCCCGGGAACCAACACGGGGAACCCGTTGCCGTCTTCGAGTTTGATGATCGCCATGGGGCACTCGTGCGCACAGATAGCGTCCTTTTTACACCTGGTTTCATCAACCATCAATCGTATCATAGGGCTCCTTTGAGAATGTTTCCGAGGCCGGGGTCGGGGTTTGTGGGTCTCCTTCCACCGGGACATTGGTGTCGTTGAACGGTTGCTTGATGAACCAAAGTGTAAGACAAAACAGTCTACGTGTCAAATCACGTCTCACCCGACCCTTCCGGCAACCCGCCTCGCGGGTCCATCTATCCACTTGCATTATGTTCAAAGATAGGGTAGGGTTTCAGCTATATTTCTGAAACCTCCAAAGCAAGATGTCAGGCGGCAAGTGATGCTTAGGATTAAAAAAAAGTTGATTCAAACCGGTTTCTTATTCCTCCTCATGATGTGTCTGCAGCCCGCGCCGGCAGCCCTGGCGAACCCTTCCCTCTTTCGGCAGAGCATCATCGAGTACAACCTTAAGGCCTATGATGAGAGCCTGTCGGACGGGTCCTATAAGGGGGAGGCCGGCATCCTCCTCGTCAGACCGGAGGTCGCCCGCTCTTTAGGCCTTAGCGCAATGATTACCCAGGACTACCTCGAGGCCAGGGACCTGGACGCCGAGGCGGAACGTCTCTTCACCCAGGCTATTTCATTTTTGACAAGCCAGGAGAAGGAGCGTTTTGCCGGTGAACACGCCAAACGGGCAGGCGAATCGGCCCTCGCCAGCCGGGAGGCCCTTGCAGCTGCACGAGGTCATTTTGCCGCCTACCGGTCAAAACTGACACCCGGGGCGGATGAGAGGTTGAACAAAGACGCCTGCTCCAGTCTTATAGACAGCCTGCTGGAGGAGAGCCTGAAGAAGGCCTCTTTCAATCTGAGGGATGGATTGGGAATCTTTTATAACCGATGTCAGGGGTTGCCAGAGAGCGCCCCTCCCTTGACCCCTGAAAATGTGAGATTCGTCAATCAGGTGTTTTCAGAGTTTCAGCAGAAAGGAACCGTGACAGACAGCCGGCCCCTTGACCTTGGCAAACAGGATCCGGGCAGGGGGACAAATCCCGGCTCTTTGTGGAAAACCGTTGTCAATCGAGAGGCTGTCCGCCTTGCGGCCCTTATGGAAACGTGCCTTAAAGGCGAACCGTCAACCGGGTATCCGGTGGATCCCCTCCTGTTTATCGCCCTTATGAGGAGAGAATCCAATTTTGATCCCCGCGCCATTTCTTACGTGGGGGCGGCCGGACTGACCCAGATTATGCCAAAGACAGCGAACGGCCTGGGGATGAAACAGGTCTATCTGCCGCCCTATTTTGAAGAGGCCATGTCCCTCCTGAAACGTGAACGGGCGCTTCGGCAGAAGGCCATCTCCCTTATCTCAAAAATTACATCGGCAGACATGACAAAGCAGGCCGGCCTCGCCCGGGAGTTCATGCAGGACTCCTTGAATTCTGGCCAAAAAAGATCGGACCTCTTTGCGCGCTATCGGAAAGAACTATTGGAAAAAAACCAGGACGATCGTCTGGACCCCTGCAAGGCCATTGCCTACGGGTATAGATATTTTTCAGATCTTATGAAGATGCAGAAAGGGGACATCAGTCTGGCCCTGGCCGCTTACAATGCCGGACCGCATCGAGTGAAGCAGTACAACGGGCTGCCCCCCTATGCTGAGACAGTAACCTTCCGGAATACGGTCCTGAAATATTATCGGGAATACCTGGACAGGCTGAGACGATCGAACTGATCAATCAAGGGATTGAAAAATTTAGAAATTTGGCGGGGGACAGGCGATCCCGAAAACGTGCAATGCCCGGCCGAAGGAGATGATGTATGAACGCAGACGTATTGATCCAGAGCGACCTTGGCGATATCCAACTCGTCAAGCGGGGAAAGGTGAGAGATGTCTATGAAGTGGAGGGGAAGCTCTTGATTGTCGCAAGCGATCGCATGTCGGCTTTTGATGTGGTGATGGACGATCCGATCCCCGACAAGGGAAGGATCTTGACAGCCATCTCTCTCTTCTGGTTCAAAAAGCTGTCGTCCGTCATCGAAAATCATTTAATCAGCAGCGATCCGACGGAGTATCCCGAGAGATGTCGTAAATACGCCTCCCAGTTGGAGGGCCGCAGCATGCTTGTTCATAAGACGAGGCCCCTCCCGGTTGAATGCATCGTCAGAGGATATCTCTCCGGTTCGGGCTGGCAGGAATATCTTCAAACAGGGGCCGTCTGCGGCATTTCCCTCCCCAGAGACCTGCGCGAATCCGACAAATTGCTCAGCCCCATCTTCACCCCCTCCACCAAGGCCGAAGACGGGATGCATGATGAGAACATCACCTTTGAGCAGGCAGCGGAGATCCTGGGAGAGAAGACCGCGGAGGAGGTCCGCCGCATCAGCCTCCGTACCTATGAATTAGGGAGAGACCTGGCCGCCGAAAAAGGGATTATCGTGGCCGATACCAAGTTCGAGTTCGGCATGAAGGAAGATCGCCTGATCCTGATTGACGAGGTCCTTACCCCGGATTCATCCAGGTTCTGGCCCATGTCCGATTATCGTCCGGGGGGGACTCAGAAGAGCTTCGACAAGCAGTTCTTGAGGGATTATCTAGTCGGGATCAACTGGCCCAAAAGGCCGCCGCCCCCCAGTCTGCCCGCTGACGTTATTGAAAAGACAAGAGAAAAGTACCTGGACGCATTAACTCGACTGACCGGAAAAGGGTTGTAAGCCGTATTGCTGAAAGGAAGCCATGAAACCGATTGTCTGCTTTATTGACGACTCTGCGTTTGAGCATGATCTGGTGCGCCATGAGATCGCCCCCTCGGCCCGTGATCTCGAATTTGTACAGGCCTACACATTCGACGAGGCTGTGGATCGATTGGACCCTCATGTTCCGGCCCTGTTTCTCCTTGACCTCTGGGGGCAGGACCCGGACGTGCATGAACCCCATCTGACTTCGATCCACGAACTCCGGACCCGGGTCGCCGGTTTTCCGACCCTGGAGCATGTCTATGAGGGATTGGACGACATGGAGGGAGATGTCTGCAATGAATACCTCAAAAGGCTTTTTGCCGTAGTGGATTGTTGGCGGACCCTATTTGAGGACGTCTGCAACCGGATCGGCCAAAACAGAAAGTACGGCCTCTCCAATCTGCTGCAGGCGCGGCAGCATTACCCCCGGACCCCGGCGGTTTTTTATACCAGAAAGTCGTTGATCCATGATGCCGTTGCCATGTTCAAGGCCGGGGCCAACGGCCTGTTTATCAAGCCTACCGGATCGGATGATACGGATACGCGTCGCCTGACCCGGGCCTATGCCCCCCGCCTGTTAGCTGACCTGAGAAACGTCATGGCCGCGGAAATCCCCGGGCCCTGAATTTGATCAGGCCAGAACGACCCTCGACCTTACCCGTTTTTTCGAACGACCCCTCTCCTTTTTTTGTCGATCTTTCAATTTTTCCTAAGGAAAAACGTCCTCCTTTGAGCCTGGAGGCGTTGACCGGGCTTACCTTGACAAAGTTTTTCTTGATGCTTAGAATTGCGGTTAGTGCAAAAAGGGAGAGAGTATGCTCAGGCGTGGTGTGATGACGCTGCCAGAAATGTTCAGAAGCTCACGCAGCCTGGCGCAAGGACTCCCCTTTGGTGTCTGGAGGCATATCCGGTTTCAAAACGCAGGCAGGATTTAGAGGCTCGAGTATAAGAGGAGTTCGACGTGATCAGTGTCATGGATGATGACAGGGTCAAGGATGAGGCAACGGAAATTTCTGCCGGGGAGACGGAAGAAGCGCCTCGTGAAACCGCCCGGTCTCAAGACCAGAAAAGAGAAGATATCCCGTTAAAAGAGTTGACAAAGGGTCAACTCATCGAAAGAGTCGAAGAGGCAGAGGCGGCCTCACAAAAGAACTATGATCTTTACCTTCGCTCTCAGGCGGAAATCGACAATCTGAAAAAGCGATACCAGAAAGAGCAGCAGGGTCTGGTCAAATTTGCCAACGAATCATTGATAAAACAATTACTTCCAGTGGCGGACAATCTCGAGAAGGCCATCGATCATTCACAAAACGAGACATCTGTCGATGCCCTGAGGGAGGGCGTCGAGTTGACGCTGAAGGCGCTCATGGATGTTTTACAGAAGGCCGGGGCTGAAACCATTGAAGCCGTGGGGGAGGTTTTTGATCCCAATTTTCACGAGGCGGTTTCAGAGGTGGCAGATGACAGGGTAGCGGCGGGAACCGTGCTCAAAGACCTCCAAAAGGGGTATACCCTCAATCAGAGGCTCCTTCGTCCATCCATGGTGATTGTCAGCAGGAAGCCCGCATAACGGGAATTTTGGAGTGGGCGATTAGAGAACAGCATGCATTGCATGCCATATATACGTTACGTCGAAGAGACTTTCAGATATTAGGAGGCGATAAATATGGGAAAGACAATAGGGATTGATCTCGGAACAACCAACTCGTGTGTTGCCGTTATGGAAGGCGGCGATCCTGTGGTGATTGCCAATGCCGAGGGGAGCAGGACAACGCCCTCTATTGTAGCCTTTACCGAAAGTGGCGACAGGCTGGTTGGGCAAACAGCCAAAAGGCAGGTGGTCACCAATCCGGAAAATACCGTTTCTGCGGTCAAACGCCTGATTGGGAGAAAGTACGACGCGCCTGAAGTGAGCAGAGATATCAAGGTGCTCCCTTACAAGATCATCAAGGCGGCCAATGGCGATGCCCATGTTTCCATCAGGGGCAAAGACTACAGTCCGGCAGAGATATCCGCCATGATCCTTACAAAAATGAAGGAGACTGCAGAGGAGTATCTCGGCGAAAAGGTCACCGACGCCGTGGTGACCGTCCCGGCCTATTTTAATGACAGCCAGAGACAGGCCACCAAGGACGCCGGCCGCATCGCCGGCCTCAATGTGGAAAGGATTATCAACGAACCCACGGCTGCGTCGCTGGCCTTTGGCGTGGATAAAAAGGGCGACAAAAAGATTGCTGTATTCGATTTAGGCGGCGGGACGTTTGACATCTCCGTGCTGGAGATCGGCGAGGGGGTTTTCGAGGTCAAGTCAACCAACGGCGACACTCATCTGGGCGGTGAGGATTTTGACCTGAGGGTCATTGAGTACCTGGCAGATGAATTTCGAAAGGACCAGGGGATTGATCTGCGGAATGACAAGATGGCCCTTCAGCGATTGAAAGAAGGCGCTGAAAAGGCCAAGATAGAGCTGTCGGGCTCCATGGAGACCGATGTGAACCTCCCATTTATTACCGCCGATGCCAGCGGCCCGAAACACCTGAACATCAAATTGAGCCGTTCAAAATTGGAGGCGCTCGTGGATGACCTGATCCAAAAGGTCGTCGGTCCCTGCAATATGGCATTGAAGGATGCCGGTCTTTCACCGAAGGAAATCGATGAAGTGATCCTGGTAGGCGGTATGACCCGCATGCCCAAGGTCCAGGAGAAGGTCAAAGAGATCTTCGGCCAACAGCCGAACAAGGGGGTAAACCCCGATGAAGTGGTGGCTGTCGGCGCCGCGATTCAGGGTGGCGTATTAAAAGGCGAAGTCAAGGATGTGCTCCTCCTTGATGTAACGCCCCTTTCTCTGGGCATCGAGACCCTGGGCGGCGTCTTCACCAAACTGATTGAAAAAAATACCACCATTCCCACCAAGAAGAGCCAGGTCTTCTCCACAGCGGCCGATAACCAGCCTGCTGTTGAGATCCATGTGCTCCAGGGAGAGCGGGAGATGGCGGCCTACAACAAGACCCTGGGCCGGTTTCAATTGGTGGGCATTCCGCCGGCCCCGAGGGGAATTCCGCAGATCGAGGTAACCTTTGACATTGATGCCAACGGGATTGTAAGCGTCTCTGCAAAAGACATGGGCACAGGCAAAGAGCAGTCGATCAAGATCACCGCCTCCAGCGGGCTGAGTGAACAAGAGATCGAACGTCTCGTCAAGGATGCGGAATTGCACGCGGAAGAAGACAAAAAGAAGAGAGAGCTTATTGATGCGCGCAATATGGCCGATTCGCTGATCTACTCCACGGAAAAATCCGTGAAGGAAGTGGGCGATAAGTTGGATGAGACGATAAAATCCAACATCAATCAGGCGATTGACAACTTGAAAAAGGCGATGGAAGGGGACAATGTCGATGAGATCAAACGACTCACCGAGGAATTGACCCAGGCCTCCCATAAACTGGCCGAGACCATGTATGCAAACGCCACCAAGGATCAGGCCCAGTCCGCAGGCGGACCCGGCCCGGATTCCACAGCAGGATCTTCAAAGGACGACGACGTGGTGGATGCCGACTTTGAGGAAGTCCAGAAGTGATCAGAGGCGTGTCTTCAACAATAAAGGCTGTCCCCGCCCTAATGGCGGGGATAGCCTTTTTTTTGGCTGCGTGTCAGCCCAAAACCACCCCTCCTGTCACGGTTGAGGAGATTCGGCCGGATCCCTTGGTCCTGGCCGAAAGTTACGTCAAACAGGGCGAGTTGGAAAAGGCCCTGGAAGCATACAGGGGCTTTCTTCAAGACGCGCCGAAAAATGAAACATCGGCACTGGCCCTGAAACGCACATCTGAAATATACCTCGAACTCAACCAGCCCGCAAAGGCCCTGACCGTCCTGGAAGAGATTTGTCGGGAGTACCCCGATATACCGTGGATTGCGGGTGTGCGCTATGATGTGGCGACAGTCCTTTCCCGTATCGGCGAGCACAGGCGTTCTGCAACCGAGGCCTTGTCATGGCTTGACAGGTACCCCCACCATCCCTTGAAAAGAGATGTCTATCTTTTGTTGGGGGAGAACTTCAGCGCCCTGGGTGACAAGGCCGAGGCATTTCACTGGTGGCTGATGGCCAAAACACTCTGGGAGAGCGACTCCGAGGAGGCAGCCCGGCTCGATGGAAAGCTGAATGAATTGATATCCGGCAGCGGGCCGATGCTGCTGCGCCAGTTTGCAGGAGATGCGGCAGGGACCTCCTGTGCCCCCAAAATTTATGATCGCATGGCCCGAATCCATCTTGAACTAGGGGAATCGGAACCGGCGGAAAGGGCGGCAACGTCCCTGATCCATTCCACGAAGGACGATATCTGGATCTCAAGGGGAAAGGCCTTTCTGGGGCGTTTGGAGGAAGAGAGGGCGGTTAAGCAGGACGTCCTGGGGGTACTGCTTCCCCTTAGCGGGCCTTTTTCCATCTACGGTAACGAGGTTCTGAAAGGGATACAACTGGGCATGGGCCTGGCCGGTCCCATCGCGAAACCCGGATTGACGTTACTGATCAGAGACACCGAAGGAGATCCGGAAGCGGCCGCGGCCGCGCTTGAAGACCTGGCCAACACCCAAAAGGTCATGGCGGTCATCGGTCCCCTTTCGAGCACGGCGGCCGCTGCTGCGGCCAGGAAGTCCCAGGAGACAGGCGTCCCGATCATCACCCTGAGCCAGAGGGAGGGGATCGTGGAAGAGGGGGATATGGTCTTTCGCAACCTTCTCACGCCCGCACAGGAGATTAAGGGTCTTCTCGATGTTGCGGTGAACCGGATGGGTCTGAAACGTTTTGGGATCCTCTACCCCGATAATGCCTATGGCCGTTACTGCATGGAGACCTTCTGGAGCAGATTGGAACAAATGGGTGGGATCGTGACTGCTGCGGAGTCGTATGGGGTCGATCAAACGGATTTCGCCGATGAGATCAAGAAAATGGTAGATCTTCACTATCCAAGAGCTGAATCCCTGGTAAAAAAACCTGAGGATATGCGGATGCAGAAAAATGCGAAAAGCATCATACATCCTGAAAAACCAGAACCGATCATTGATTTCGATGCCATTTTCATACCGGATACCTTCCAACGCGTAGTCATGATCGCGCCCCAACTGGTCTTCCACGACGTACTGGGAGTTCAACTTTTAGGGACCAGCGCCTGGCAGTCTCCCAAATTGCTCGAAATGGCAAAAGATTATATCCAGGGGGCTGTTTTCTGTTCGGGATTCGCACCGAATGCCGGCGATCCGGATGTTCGCACATTCGTTGACGCATACAGGGAAAATTTTGATGGGGAGCCCGACATCCTGGCAGCCAATGGTTACGATACGATCCGGTTATTAAAGGAACTCCTGGCCGTAGCATCGATCCGAACCAGAAGAGACCTGGCAGCGGCATTGCTCGGATCTCAAGGCTTTGAGGGCGTTTCCGGAATCATCACCTTCGACTCCCGTGGCGAGGCAGATAAGAAACCGATACTGTTAAAGATTTCAGGAAACACCATGTCTCTCCTCAATTAGCGGTCGGCACGTGTCCCCTTCCGGATCTCTTGTCAGGATAAAACGATCCGAACAGCCCGTGAAAGGTCCCCCTAAGCGGAGATATCTTCCCCCTTCTCCCCTTCTTCCTCTGCCCTAAGCTTTTCTTCTTTTTTCTTCCGCGCCATCACCGAAACCAGGATCCCTATCTCGTACAATATGATCAGGGGACCCGCCATCATGCACTGGGTAATGACATCCGGCGGGGTCAATATGGCGCCCACAACAAATGTGAGAAGGATCGCGTACTTCCGTTTCCGGCGGAGCACTTCCGGCGTAACCATCCCCATCTTTGTCAAAAAGAAGATGACCACAGGGAGTTCAAAGACGATGCCGAATGCGAACAGGAGTTTGATGGCAAAGGAGAAGTATTCTTTGACGGACGGAAGGGCCTTGACATACTCGTTGGAAAATCCGATGAAAAACTTAAACCCGAACGGAAAGACCACAAAATAGCCGAAAAGCGATCCTCCCACGAAGAGGATGGTCGAGACCACCACAAACGGGATGACGTATTTCTTTTCTCTCTGGTAGAGTCCGGGCGCGACAAACATCCATAATTGGTAGAAAATAAAAGGGGCCATCAGCAAGACGCCGGACAGAAACGCCACCTTCAGATAGGTGAAAAACATCTCGGGCAGGTTGGTAAAGATGAGCCGGTCGCCTTCCGGCATCACCGCCTTGAGGGGCATGATCAGCAGCTGGAACAACCTTTCGGAAAATGCATATGAGGCGACAAACCCCACCCCTACGGCAATGGCACACGCCACCAGTCTCTTTCGCAATTCCTCCAAATGCCCCAGGAAAGGGAGCTTTGCGTCATCCGTCATGCCGGTTTTTCTCCGCTGTGTTATCCGGTGTCTTTTCAACGGGTTCTTCTTTTTGAGGGGATTCCTTTTTTTCTTCGTTTTCTTTCATGCTGTCGTAGGCCTCCAGCATCTCGTCGAAGTCACCATATGCCGGTTTGTCATTGTCGGGGGGGGACTGATCCTCCGGGCCCGCCGGTTTATCCAACCCGCTGACAGAATCTATGAGATCCTCTTTCGCCCCTTTCAACTCCTCCTCCAGATTCAGGCTTCCCTTGATTTCCTGGGTCGCCTTTTTGAATTCGGACATCCCTTTTCCAAGGGCCTTTGCCAGATCGGGCAGTTTCTTGGGACCGATGACGATCAACGCGATCACCAGAATAATGATCAATTCGGGCATACCCATGCCAAACATATCACCCTCCTTATTAGGGCTACACGGTTATGTCGTGACCGACTGAGGGACTTGTTTCGGCCAACACGGCTGATTCATTGAGATCCAGCATCAATGCCGTCTCATCGCAATCGGGGAACTTGGGACATTTCAGACAATCCGCCCATATCTTATGGGGCAGACACGATTTGTCGATCTCCTTAAATCCAAATTGATTAAAGAAGTCAGGAACATATGTAAGCGTGAACACCCTGTTCAGTTCGAGGAGTTTTGCCTCCTTGAGACATGCCGCAACCAGCCGGCGGCCGAATCCCTTGCCCTGGTGCGTTTCCGATATGGCCAGGGATTTGATC
>JAWOIH010000374.1:0-10281 GCA_046484725.1 Candidatus Desulfacyla sp.
CCGGATTGTAGGCGAGGGCCAGGGTGTGAAAGCTCGCATTGGTAAAATCTGCGCCCCCCAGATCTGCGCCCTTGCAGTTGACGTTCTGAAGATAGGCGCCCGTGAGGGTGGCCGCTGCAAGGTTCATGTCGGAATCAGCGTTCAAAGAGGCGTTCAGCAGGCTCGCCCCGCTCAGATTGACACTGGTCAGATTGGCGCCGTTCAACAGGGCGCCGGACAGATTGCCTTGCTTCAAACTGGTAACGTGCAAATCGGCGTTCATGAGATTGGCATCGGACAGATCCGCACCATCGAGGTTCAGGTTCGAGAGGTCCACGCCCGCCAGATTGCAGGAAGGGCATTCCTTGGAGGAAATGAGCATCTTCCTCGAATCGAAGATCTTGATGGAGCCGATGTCGCTGCCGCTCAGGTCCGCAATGCTGGGCGTGTCAACTCCCACTGTCTTTACAGGGTTGGTATAATTGGGGTCGCTGAAAAAGCGAATCGTGGTATCCGTGTAGAGACCAAAGGCCACGGATCCTACCTGCTCCAAGGGGAGCAGCGTGGTTTCAGGAAAGGATGCACTCAAGAGAACGGCCACGCCCGTGTAATTCTCTCCCTCGTATAAGGCCACTTCGCCCGCCCCCAGGCTGTTCCTGTCGATCTGGCTGCCATCCCTGTAAAAGCAAAACCCATCGACGATCGTAAGGGTGGCCGGGCTTGCGGTGGTCGAAAACTCGGTAAAATAGATATACCCGTTTTCCGCCGCATACAGGGGTGAACATTCCGTGAAATCGTCTATAGGATAAGGATCGGCCAAGGCCCACAGGAGGAAGGCGCCGCCGCCCATGTCCTGCACAAGAGGAGTGGGTGGATATTGGGTGGGGTAAAACAGGGGTATGGATATTACATTTGCCTCCGACATAAGTTTGTTTTGCGAAGGCGGGCATTTGATACCCCAGTCAGATGAACAGGAATAGAGATAGTATGTAAAGAATTGGCTGGCCGTTTCAGCCACCCATGAATGAAGCATGTAGGCGCCGGCAAACGGGGGGTAGGTCTGACCGTAGCAACAGTTCGGCTCCGCGTCTTCAAAAGAGAAAAGGTGACGTTTTGTTTCAAATGCATCGCCGGTTGTGTTGGTGGAAACAGCCTTCATGAATTGGACATCGACGTCCTTTCCGTCATCCCAGACCCATCCGCTCGTCACGGCCAGGTACTGGCCCGCGTAGTCTCCGCTGAGGAACTGGATTGCGACATAGGCTGGATAGGTACAATTTATGGGGGAGGTCCCTTGGTCCTCGCCAGCGGCAGGCACAGCATCGGATCGGCCGGCCTCCTCATCCTGTCGCCGGATGAAGGCCGCACTCCCCTCCTCCGGCACGCCCGCCCCATCATGGTACACCTTCATACTGTAATTGCCCGGCGACATCTCCAGATACGCCCCCCCATCGCCGCGCTCCGTGGCTGCCACCAGAACCCCGGAACGGTCGAAGATCTCGGTCCGGGTGATGAACGGGTCATCCGAGGGAATCGCGAAGAGACAGCCCCCGCCTTCCTCGTACAGATAAGGGATGGGGTGCTCTGAAAGCCCCTCCCCGGGCAGGATATCCAGAATCACAACCTGCTCTGGCCTGGCCGCCAATCCAGGGTTGTCTGTGAACTCGTGTTCATAGTACCAGGCCCTGGGCTGGGAAGACGGTGTTGTGCTGTCGTTGCCGCAGGAAAGCAGGAGTGCGAAAAGCCCTGAGGTCAAGGGAAGTGTCACCGCGAGATATCGCCATTTTTTATATAAGGTCATGCGTGTTGGATTCATGAAATGCACCTCCCTGCGTTTACCATGCGGATTTGTATTGTGTCAGCAGCCGGTCCTGCGATCTTGATCGGATGTGGACCGCAGAACGGAGTTCAACATAGGCGCAATTTTCTATTCTCCTCCCCGGCTCCGGGATCAGAACGCCGCAGTGGATGAATTCCCTGCTGTTTCTGCTCCGGCCGCTTTTCGTTTATCGCGTACCCCTGCACCAGATAGTCCTTGAGGCGTTTCGTGGCCCACTGGCGGAACTGGGTGGCGCGCAGGGAAGTCACACGGTACCCCACTGAAATAATGGCATCCAGATTATAGTGAAGGAGTTGTCTGGCAACTTTTCTTTGTCCTTTTTGTTTCAATGAATTCTGCAGGAGTTGCCAAAATGTTTTTTCTCAGTAGGTTCTCTATTTCTCTGTCTGAGAAGTCGTTCATACCCAGATTTCTTCTTATCCGTAAAAATCCTGGTTCGGTATTCTTGAATCGACCGGCTATTGCCGGTTTTATGGTTTCATCCATTTCGTTTTTTTACTGTCTGCTCAGGGGCGGTCTTTTCGCCGTCCACTGAAGGAGCAAGGTAGGAATCCATATTCTTCAGCCCTCTCGAGTTTACCACTTCCACAAACCTCTCAGGATCTTCAACAGTGAAGCCGATGCGCGTTTTCTGGGTAGATAGACGGAGCAGGAAAATGCAGCTTCGCTGTGGTCGCCTCCAATCCCTTGGAAACCAAGTTCTGAAATCGCCTGTTCCCCACAATCGCCATTTGCCGTTCAATAGGGTGGGACGCATCTTAGTAACCCTAAGGATGTGGGAAAATCTGACGAATTTGGTACCGAACGGAAAATAGTAATTCCGAAACCGAATTCCCGTCTGGGATACCTCGACAAGGTTATCGGAATAAATCGCTTTGTCATCCATCATTGTCTACGCTTCGCGCGGACGCCACGCCCTTTGGGTGGGTCCCCGCTTTCCTTGGATTTGGAAGACTCCCTGTCCTGCCGAGGCAAAGCTGCAGGGGTCTTCAATTTCCCCAAAGGGAACCCCATTCAACTGGGGGTGAACATTTATCAGCCTTTTACCCGCCTATATTTGTGGGCTGGAGGGGACCCCGTTTAGCGGGAGTGGGGCGTGGGCCAGGGGATTAAGACCCCGGCTACCCGATTCTGCCCTACCGGGTATCTGACCGGCTCTTAAGTTTGAGCCGGTTCTCGATTCGTGCGAAAAGATCGCCGGCTACGGCGTTGACGTTGGCCGGGATCGACGCACCCGAGACTGCATCGAAGTCGCGCCCCTTCTTGGCGGGCAGCCAAATACCATCACCCGACGTTGTCAGGAGGATGACGTTGTCTGTTGTCCTCTGTCTGCTCAGAAAGGTTTCAACATCGTGGTCAAGACCCCACGCCAGGCACGTGTTGATGACGACCACTGCCGCATAGTCTGCCGCGTCAACCTTCTTCAGATCCTCTACGCCCACTGTCTTTTGCTGGATCCCTGCCGCCGAGAGCTGCTGCTGCAACTCCGCCACCAGCAGTTCCTTGAACTCGCTGCTTCGCGATGCGATGAGAACCGTCACAGTGCCGGTCGTTCCACCAAGCCCAGAGGCCTGAATGTCTTTCTGCGGCCAGAAACGCTGTGGCACGGCGCATCCCGCGAGGAACGCCAGGAGTGCGAATCCGAAACAACATCGTGTGAGTCGTGCCGATTTCATGGTGAGCAATGGGACGCTCCTTAAAAATACAGTAACTTATGCATCAAGCTATCAATTGGCGTTTCTTGTGATGGATTCTCCGCTCGCCACTGAAAATCCGATACCGGCCAAACCCATCTCAAATTTCTTGGCAGGCGCCGTATGAGATATACCCAATTCAAATTGAATTTTAAAAGAGCGTCCCGGTGCCCTCACAAACGTCCAGCCGATGGCCTCGGCATATTCGAGGATGCGGGCTTGGACGGTTTTGTGTTCTCCGGGTTTCATTTAAGGGTCTCCAGTCTCAGGACGGCCTGTATTTTGTCCCGCTGCTCCGGAATTACGCGCGACTCATCCGCATAGTCCCGCCATCGCGCCACAACCGCCCTCACTTCGTCAATAATCGCTTCCGCCCGCCCGCGTTTCATTGAAGCGCTATTCGCACACGCTTTGAAATCCTCCAGCGTAAATCCACTCCGTTTGCCGTTCATCGTCATTTGATGAATCGATGTCCATTTTCCGCCTGGTTGATAGCTGTAGGTCATGTCGAACGCGGGTGCGAGTGACCAGTTTCCCGACCGGTCCATCAGGAAGGCAATATTCTTTACGTGATCATCCTGGTTGCGGGCTACAATATTGAAAACCATCCGCCGGAACTGCTCCTCGACGGCGGCCATGGGCAACCCCAGCCGGCGGATGACCTGCAAGGCCTGCTCGTAACCGTAGGCGCCTGCCTGGTTGAAATCATAATGCGCCAGGCCGCAAAGCGACTGCATGTGCAGCTTGCCGCCGCCATCCAGCCGGTCGAACCGCTTGGTCATGAAATGGCGGCGTCCGTTCTCCTCGAACAGGCGGCACGGACTCATGGTGATTCCCACGTCTGTCGCCATCCGGTAATAGGCATACTCAATGGCGCCGTATCCCTTGGGGTCCTCCATCTCCTTATCCTTGTTGCCGCTGACCCCGTCGAACTTTATCAGCCAGTATTCAAACCCGCTGCCCGCCTTCACCTGCCCGGACCGGACTTCGTTTGTTTTCGGATTCCAGGCGATTACCGCCTTGGCCCGCGCTCCACCCGCGGAAGTGCCGACCCGCAGAATGTCCCGCAGGGCCGTTTCCTTCCCTTCCTCGTTAAGCCATCCCCGCAGGTTGTTCCTATGGGTCAAAACCTCCGAGGCCAGCTTTACCAACTGATCGACTTCGATACGGAAGGCGCCAGGGCCGGCCAACCGGGTTGCCGGCGCATACTCCAGTGCGCCCATGCCGCGCGATCCTGTATAGCAAAGGCGCTCCACCGCGTTGAACGATTCCGGCGTGCGGCCGGACCGGGCCAGCCAGGCATCGATCAAGGCATTGCCGAACCGGTCCGGCAGAGAATCCGCCAGAAGCCCCGGAAGACCGTGGAAGGTCTCCGGTCGCAGCGATGGGAAGGAGTAGAGCCGGCTGGATAGCGGCATCATCAGCGGGGCCACCTCGATACCGCTGTTGATGAACGCCGGGTCATATTCAAACATCGCGATCGCAGCTTCGTCTTCCAGCGACACAGCACCGATCGTGCGTCCCCACAGCTTTACCTTTGCCGTCGTGCTCACGTTTCGTCACCCCACTGCCACGGCCCCTTATCCGTGGACTTCCGCTTACCACTGGCCCGCTTCCGCGCCTTGCCTTTCAGCCTGACCAGATCCATGGGCCGCGGTCCGGCCTCGGGCACCAGTGTTTCCAACCGATCCAATAGTTCCAATACCCGCAGAAGCCGGATCAACGTCGACATTTGCGTCGTGGCCCCGGCCTCGATACGTTCCACGGTCCGCTTGGATACGCCCGCCTGCTCCGCCAGCATCTCTTGCGTAAACTGAAGTTCCAGCCGACGCTGCGCCAGGCGCCCGCCCAGCTCCGCCAAAATCGCCTCGTCCGTTAATAATCCTTCAATCTTCATCCGTAATGCTCCTTTAACAGGAGGTTATATATCGTAAATTGTGACGATATACAAGATATTTTTTCACTTTTTCGTCACAAATGACGACTTAAATATATTAATTAAGAATTGGCAATGAGGAATTAGTGGCTGAACGGAAACCCCTGTTCAGCCAAAACCCGAATATCGAATTTCGAAATCCGAAACAATGACCAAAAACCCTAAATGCCTCAATGACAGAAACATCCTGTTTTCAAGCTGTTGGTTTTTGTCATTTGAACATTCGATCTTCGTATTTGTTTCGGATTTCGAAATTCGATATTCGGGTTTTGGCTGAACAGGGGTTTCCGTTCAGCCACTATTTAATCAAAAAAATGGAGTCCACCTCCCGCGTTACGCGAGCCACGGCGCCTTCCGCATCGAACCGACTCTTGATCTCCACCGAGAGGCCTTAAGCGTGATCGCAGTCCCGCTTCCTATTGTCACGTCGCTAATGATGATGGATGTGCCGTCACGGCGGTAGTTTTCAAAGGCAGGCAGGATATAGGGAGATCCCTGCCGCTCGGATTGAAACAGCGATGCCGGTGATGGGAAATCAAGTCGTCAAAGGTTCGATGATTCATCCTGCAATGCAATCTTTACATAACGCTAACAAAATGCTAACACATTGATTCTAAGTTCAATGAAAATTGGAGATGGAAAAGAGACACTATGTCCAAAGAACGTATTCTTGTTGTAGATGACGAAGAAGATATCCTGGAACTGGTGAGATTCAACCTCTCACGGGATGGGTATGATGTCATGGTCGCCCCCTCCGGAGAAAAGGCGGTTGACATTACAAGAAAGCAGCCTCCGGACCTTATCGTCCTGGATCTTATGCTCCCCGGAATCGATGGGTTGGAGGTGACAAGGATCCTCAAAAATGATCCCGAAACCAGGGCAATCCCCATTGTGATGCTGACGGCCAAAGGGGAGGAGGCGGATGTTGTAGCCGGCCTGGAATTGGGCGCCGACGACTATGTCGTCAAACCGTTCAGCCCAAGGATCCTGCTGGCCAGAGTCAGGGCGGTACTCCGGAGAAGACTCGACACGGTTCCGGAGACATCCGACATGGTGAAGATCCACAATCTGGTGATTCATTTAGGTCGGCGGGAGGTCCTGGTGGAGGGGGAAAACGTACCTTTGACCTTTACCGAGTTCGGCATCCTTCACTATCTGGTAAAAAGGCCCGGCTGGGTATTCACCCGCTCCCAGATCGTCGATGCGGTTAGAGGAACCGACTATTTTGTAACCGATCGTTCCGTGGATGTTCAGATCGCAGGCCTTCGAAAGAAGCTGGGCCCCAGCGGCGGTTTTATCGAGACGGTCAGGGGCGTTGGATACCGTTTCAAGGAGTTGTAGCGAATGTCGGCAAAAAGACGCTTGTTTTGGCAAATCTACCCTTCCTACCTGCTCATTACGCTTATATCTCTCCTGGCCGTGACCTGGTATGCTTCGCGATCAACCAGGCACCTTTACCTCGAACAGATTGCCTTGGATCTGGAGGCCCGGGCACGCCTTTGTCAGGAACAAATCCTGAGATACACAGATCCCCTCGACCCGGGAAAGATAGACGAGATTGTCAAGCGCCTGGGACGAACGGCTGCCACCCGCATCACCGTGATACTTCCGTCAGGGAAGGTGGTCGGCGATTCGGATGAGGATCCAGCGACCATGGACAATCATGCCGACCGTTCAGAATTTGTGGACGCCCTGAACGGCAGTCGGGGAACGTCCATCCGGCACAGCAGGACTCTGGAAAACGATCTGATGTACGTGGCGGTTCCTGTTATGCTGGGGGAGCAGATGGGTGTGGTCATCCGTACCTCCATCCCCATCAGCGCCATTGACGAAACCATCAGCGCTATCCAGGCCAAGATCGTGTTCGGTGGACTGACGATTGCCATATTTGCCGCCATTCTCGGCCTGTTTGTGTCTCGCCGCATTACCCGCCCCATCCGGCAAATCCGATCGTGGGCGGAATCCATTGCCCGTGGTCAATACCAGCATAAACCTTCTATCTCGGCCTCCGAGGAGATTGAAGCCCTTGCCGTTTCACTCGGTCAGATGGCCGAAGAACTGCGGGAGCGCATCGACACCGTCATCCGCCAGCGCAATGAAATCGAGGCCGTGCTTTCCAGCATGGCCGAGGGCGTGATGGCCATTGACATGGAAGAACGCCTTATCAATATGAACGAGGCGGCCGGTCGAATGCTCGGCGCCCATGCCGTCTCCGTTCAGGGCCGGAGTATACAGGAGGTCGTCCGAAGCACGATGCTGCACCAGTTTGTGGCCGACACCCTGTCCAGCAGAAAACCGACCGAGAAGGACATCCCCATGTCTACGATCGGGGAGCTGATTGTCAACTGTCACGGGACCCTGCTTCGAGACGCCGGGGGCAGGCAGATCGGGGCATTGGTTGTCTTGAACGATGTGACTCGCCTTCGCAGACTCGAGAATATCCGCCGTGAATTTGTTGCCAATGTGTCCCATGAACTCAAGACCCCGATTACGGCGATCAAAGGATTTGTGGAAACGCTTCGTGACGGAGCGGTCAAAAATCCCCGCGATGCGGACCGTTTTCTGGCCATCATAGACAAGCATGTGGGACGTCTCGAGGCCATAATAGAAGACCTCCTGAGCCTCTCCAGGATCGAGCAGGAGGCTGAAATGGGAGAGATCAAGCGGATCGAGAGCCGGATCAGCGACATTCTTCGGACCGCCGTCCAGATCTGCCATATCCGGGCCGACGGCAAAAGGATAGGAATCGAGACATCATGCCCTGAAGAAATACGGGCATGGGTCGATCCTCCCCTTCTGGAGCAGGCGGTTGTCAATCTCCTCGATAACGCCATTAAGTACAGCGAGGAGGGAAAACAGGTCCGGGTAGAGGCCCTGGAGGGAGATCACGGGATCGTTATTTCAGTACGCGACCAGGGATGCGGCATCGAAAAACGGCACCTCAGCCGTCTGTTTGAACGGTTTTATCGTGTCGATAAGGCTAGAAGCCGGCAGTTGGGGGGCACGGGTCTGGGCCTGGCCATTGCCAAGCACATCGTACAGGCCCACTCAGGCCGTCTGACTGTGGAAAGCACGGTCGGAAAGGGGAGTATTTTTTCCATACATCTCCCCCCAATGCGGCCGTTAGGCCATATCCGAGAAAAGGTCTTGTGAGGAATTATGAAAATCGTCCTGGTTTCCATGCCCGATGTGGCCCCCGTGATCATGCACGAGTCCGCCTTCCATATGCCGAACCTGGGCCTGGCCAGCCTGGCCGCCAACCTTGACGACGGACATGACGTTCGTATTGTCGATCTCATCCGCAAGCGCCGCAATGTTCGTAAATATCTGGGCCGTATCCTTTTAAGTTTCCGTCCTCAGGTAGTCGGGCTCTCCTGTATGACCTGGCAATATGCCACATGTAAAAAGCTGATCAAGCTGATCCGTCAACTCCTACCGGAAGTTAAAATCGTCCTTGGCGGTTACCACGCCACTCTCATGTATTCGGAAATCGGCGAATCGGAAAGCGGAAAGCTGCTCGATTTCTTGGTCCGGGGTGAAGGTGAAGATGCCTTCCGCCGGTTGATCAGGGTTCTGGAAGGCAAAGAACACGTTGGGGATATCCCATCGGTCTCCTACCCAACCAGGGCCGGCTTTGTGCACAACCCTAAGGGGGAGCTGCTTGACCTGAAAACGCTAAAACTGCCTGTTCGGGACAAAAGGCGGCTTACCTGGGGCTATCACATTATGAACCGCAGTTCGGAGGTTATCGAGACCTCCCGGGGATGTCTGCGCAACTGCAACTTCTGCAGTATCCGGCACATGTACGGCCGGGCGTTTCGATCGTTCCCCATTGAAAGGATCCTGGCAGACATAGACGATATCTACTATAAACGGCGTGTCCGTTGGATCTTCGTATCAGACGACAACTTCGTCATGATTCCGGAAAGGGTCACGGAGTTGTGCGACGCCATCATTGCCCGCAAGTACCGCAACCTTGTCCTGGCGGTCCAGGCAGACTGCGTGACCATCGCCCGCAATGAAGCGATGGTCCGAAAGATGTCCCGGGCCGGGTTCAAATCCATCTTCCTGGGGATGGAAAATGTTTCAAAGAAAAATCTTGAGATCGCTAAGAAAGGCGATATCGTCGACGCGTCACGTAAAGCGATCGCCCTGTGCCACAAATACGGCATCATGATAGTGGGCGGGATGATCTTCGGATTCCCGGACGATGGGGAACAGGAGATCATTGACAACTATGAATTCCTGAAATCCACCGGGGCCGACACCGCTTATTGCCAGATTCTCACCCCATATCCCAAGACCGACATCCGTCAGTACCTCCTGGACAACGACCTGGTGACCAACCGCTACGACTACTCCCGTTACAACGGCATGTGGGCCAACGTAAAAACCCGTCATCTTTCTTCCGATACCCTGCAGTATTTGGTCTGGTATCACAACCAGAAAATTATGGGTTGGTGGGAACCGTCGGAAAGGATGCGGAAGCAAAGCCGTCTCTGGACCTCCATCTGGCTCTATTGCTTCAGGCCCCTGATGAAAATCCTGGTAGCCCGGGCTCAGAAAAAGTACGGATGGAGAGGGCGTTTTGAAAGGGAGATTGCCGGACGGAAGGCTGTGAACAGGTTCCGGGACCTGGATGTCTTCACTTAGGGCCATGCGCTCCACCGTTTTTAAATATAAGGGCGTCCGTAGCCATTACGATCTTACGGGCACATACGCCCGCTTACAAGGCCCTCAGGTTTTCTATGAAAATAAAAACAAATCCGACAAAGAGTTGAGTAAACTAATATAGACTTTGTGGGCCGCAAGCCATTTGTTGTATCTTCTCA
>JAWOIH010000380.1:0-15052 GCA_046484725.1 Candidatus Desulfacyla sp.
GCAGGGCTTGCCGGCCTGGGCGCGGCCGTAAATTTTATACTTGAAACCGGCGTAAAGACCATCCGGGAACATGAAAAGGCCCTGACCAGGGCCCTCCTCTCGGCCCTTCGTGACGTGGCCGGGCTCACCATTTACGGACCGCTCAATGCCGAGGCCCAGACCTCCACCCTTTCCCTCACCTTTGACAGCCTTCTACCGCCGGGCGACCGTTATGATTACGGCGGGTGCGGCGCGGTCAATCTGGAACTCATGGAAGAGGAGGTCTACCCGGCCGAGGCCGGAAACATCCTGAGCACCGAGTACGATATCCTGGTCAGGACCGGACTTCACTGTGCGCCCATTGCCCACAAGACCTTGAAGACCTTCCCGGACGGCACGGTCCGGCTCAGCATGGGTTACTTCAACACCCTTGAGGAGATGGAAATAACGGCCCGTGCCATCCGGCGCATCGCGGGCAGGGAACATTAAGGGCATTTTAGGCGCTTCTTATGAAACTTCCCCGTATCAGACGCGACCTTGAATTTTTCCCGATTCAGCACCAGGGCCAGCAGTTTGTCCTCATCCGGGACGCTCTGGGACTGGTTGATGAGGGAAAGGCCGTGGGCCTCCCTCTCTACCGGATCATGGCCCTGTTGGACAGCGGAACGACGCTCGAAGACCTGCAGATGACCCTCATGCGGCAGCAGCGAGGCGTCCTGGTGAGCAGGGATGAAGTCAACGGTCTCCTGGCCCATTTAGATGAATCGTTTCTTCTCGATTCCGAACGATACCGAAGGGCCAGGGACCGGATTGTCTCCGACTTTACCTCCCGGGCAATAAGGCCCTGCTCCCATTGCGGCAAGAGCTACCCGGACAACCCCTCGGAACTGAAGGCAAGACTGGATGAAATCCTGCACAGCCAGCCAGCCCCGCCTGCCCCGGGAGGCGGTGTGGTGGCGCTCATCGCCCCCCACATCGACCTCACCGTGGGCCACAGGGGCTATTCCACTGCCTACCAGATGTTGAAAGGAACGGCCCCATCACGGATTATCCTCCTGGGCGTTGGGCATCAACTGCAAAACGGCCTCTTCTCCATCACGGACAAGGATTTCGAGACCCCGCTGGGGATCATCCGGGCCGATCGGGGAGCTGTTGCCTCGTTGCGGGAATCCGGCCGGAACATTATTGCCCCGGATGACTTTGTCCATCGATCCGAACACTCCATCGAATTCCAGATCCTATTTGTGCAGCACCTCCTCAACAATCACCCCGTTGCCGTGGTCCCGATCCTCTGCGGGTCTCTCCGGATGGGCATCCCTGAATACAGCAGGCAGGCCTATCAGGAAACCGCAGGGCCTTTTCTCGATACCTTAAGAGCGCTCCTTGAGGAACCGGGGGAGGATACCCTCATCGTGGCCGGGGTCGACTTCTCCCACATCGGCCCCAAATTCGGCCATGACCTGCCGGCCACGGCCATGGAAAATCAGGCCCGAACACACGACCAGAGTCTCCTGGAACATCTCCGAAGGCTCGACGCAGATCATTTCTGGGAAGAGTCACGGAGCGTCAGGGACCGCTTCAATGTGTGCGGGTTTTCCGCCCTCGCCTGCCTCCTCGAGGTCCTGCCTGACTGCCGCGGCGAGATCCTCCATTACGAGACCTGGCACGAGGCACCCACCCGCTCGGCCGTCAGCTTTGCCTCCGCTGTCTTTACCAGATAACCGACCCATCCAAAACGCCCGCTTCTCACAGGGTGCAACAGCCCACTTGAAATCTCCTTGAGCATGCAATAGAGGTATGATAGATTTAAAAATGGGGTGTTGCGATAACGTATCTGTTTTCATTGCATGAGGATTTAGAAGTTCAGCGGGCAGCATTGCAGGGCCCTTGGCATAAGGAAAATATATGCTTGACCTTGACAACGACCTCCAGTGGAGTCTCCCAAGTTCGTGTCATCCCGCACTGAACCAACGCGGCTTGAAAAACTTGCCGGACCTTGAGGCCTATCTTGATTTTCTGGACGACCTGGACGCCTTTCAATCCGTAACGGTGCAAAGGGAGTCTTTTTTCTATAACGACGAGTTTGAATTGTGAGGCCCGGTGGATTACAGACGGTAAGGATAAGAAATGAATAAAATTGAAGAGAATTATCAACGCATATCCGATGACAGCCGTTCATTTGATATTCGTTTCTGGCAATCCCAGGGAAGTATCGCCATTTTTGAGGCAGTGACTGCTATGCTAAATGATTATTTTTTGATTCGAGGAAAAAATGCTGACGAGCCCAGACTTCAAAGAACTGTTGAAAAGTTTCAAAAGCTATAACATCAGGTATCTTATAGTGGGTGGATACGCAGTCATGAAATACAGCGAGCCTCGGTTCACGAAAGATCTTGATGTGTTCATAGCGACTGACCAAAATAATGCAACTGCTGTTTATAAGGCCCTAAAGGAATTTGGTGCACCGCTTGAAAATCTTACCTCAAAGGATTTTTCACAAAAAGGATATTTCTATCAAATGGGAAGCCCTCCTTTACGAGTCGATATCATGATGTCGATCCCAGGAGTCGAATTTGATCAGGCCTGGGAAAATCGTGAAGTTGTTGAATTGGGTGATCTCGAGATCTATTTCATTTCCCGATCTGACCTTATCCGATCCAAAGAAGCGAGCGGAAGGCTACAAGATAAGATGGATGTTGATAAACTTAAAGAAGCCGCACGATTGGATGCACTTGATGGCAAATAGCGAGCCACTTCGCTTTCGGGCCAACGCGGCTAAAGGAGGAAGGCAATGGCTTTTTGGAACGTGGGCACCTTAAAATTGAAGGCCTTCAGGCCGGGCATGATGAGCAGGGCGGAAATTGGGGACAATTTGATTATGGTGTGCATGCAGATAGATCAAGGGAAGGAAGACACCGGGCATGAACATCCTTTTGACCAGTGCGGCATTGTCCTGGAAGGCCGGATAGAGATGTTTGTCGGTCAAGAGCGCCGTTTGTTGACAGCGAACGAGTGCTATTTCATCCCTTCAGGCGAGCGCCATGGCTGGAAGACCTTCGATCAACCGGTCAAAATTCTGGATATATCCCCGAAACAACCGTGAGGATAAGCGGATGGCCTGGCTTGCAGCCGCCGCTGATTCGACTCGAACCTGGAGAGCAGGCAACTATGAAGATACTCGCTTTAAACGGAAGTCCTCGAAAGAACGGCACCGTGGCATCGCTCATGAAAGCGATTACGGAATCGCTGCCGCCGGGAAGCCATGTGGAATGGGTGGATGTCTACGATCTTCGAATGAAGCCGTGCACCGCCTGCATGGTCTGCCGCACCAAGGAGGTCTGCGCGTTGCCGGAGGACGATGCGCATCGGATCGCGAAGACGATCGGCGAGGCCGAGGCATTCATCATCGGTACGCCTGTCCACTGGGGAAATATGAGTTCACAACTGAAACTCCTCTTTGACCGGAATGTGCCTGTCTTTATGGGCGAAAGTGAGCGCGGCATTCCCGTTCCGAGACAAAAGGGAAAGAAGGCCATTATCGTTTCCGCGTGTACGACGCCCTGGCCGTTCAACTTCATCCTTCCGGAAAGCAGGGGGGCTGTCCGAGCAGTCAAGGAGGTGTTGCATTACGCAGGGATCAAAACCGTCACAACCATCGTCAGGCCCGGCACGAAAAAGAACAGGGAGATCAGTTCCGGCCTTACAGCCAAGGCGCGCAGGGCTGGCATACGGCTGATAAAACAATGACCGAGCCATCGCCCCTACTGAAGATCGCCAATCCGTATCGGCTGGTTGATAGGCCCCGATTGAGAAAGGAGACGAAAGATGAAGGTCAGTATTCACCCGATCTTATTGGGGATTGATCGCTGCTATATCATCCAGGCTGAAGGGATCATCATGATTGACGGTGGGGCTCCGAAGAAAGGGAAGGCTTTCTTGAGCGCCATTGAAACCCTGTCAATAAATCCCGAGGACATCCAGCTCGTGGTGCTCACTCATGGGCATTGGGATCATATCGGATCGGCCAAGGAAATTAAAGACCTCACAGGGGCCAAGCTTGCCATGCACCGGAAAGAAAGGGACTGCATCGAAAAATCCTTGAAACCGATGCCTCCAGGCGTGACGCTCTGGGGGAGCATCTTTGTCAATATCATGAAAGTTTTCACTCCATTCATTCACATTCCTGCAACTCATGTGGACATCGTCCTGGGGGACGCAGACGCTCCTCTAACTGACTATGGGATTCCAGGTAAAATTGTGTATACCCCTGGTCATTCTATCGGATCCGTCAGCGTGTTGCTGGAGACGGGGGATGCCTTTGTGGGAGACCTGGCCATGCGCGCGTTTCCATTGCGTCTCAGTCCGGGACTGCCCGTCCTGGCCGAAGACATGCAACAGGTTAGAGAGAGTTGGAAACTACTGTTGGACGCGGGGGCAAAGACAGTCTATCCTGCGCATGGGACCCCGTTTTCGAGCGACATTATTCGAAAGGCCTTGTTGCAGCGGGGTAAATGAGATTTCCCAATCGCCCCAGTGCCGATCCGATGCGCGCTGTCAAAATAACAGTATCGGCCGCAGAGGGTAAGGGCAAATGGAGAGTTTTTGCAATTCAGGGAAGAAAAGGCTATAAGGGGATCTGAGAACCATGGCACGCATCCTTAAACAGATCGGCGCCGGCCATAAAGAGGCGATTGCACTGGAGATCGTGCAGGAATTTGAAAACAGAAAGGATTTGCTATGAACGTAAATGAACCGGCCCAAAAAAGGCTTGCGGTCCTTATTGACGCGGATAATGCCCAGCCCCTGATCACCGAGGGGCTGATGTCGGAAATCGCCAAGTACGGCGTTGCCAGCGTGAAACGGATTTATGGCGACTGGACCACCCCGAGCCTGGGTGGGTGGAAGTCTGTGCTGCTGGAACATTCCATTCAGCCGGTGCAGCAGTTTCGATATACGGTGGGCAAGAACGCGACGGACAGCGCCATGATCATCGATGCCATGGACCTCCTCTACACCCAACGTTTTGAAGGGTTCTGCCTGGTCTCCAGTGACAGCGACTTCACCCGTCTCGCCTCCCGTATCAGGGAGGAAGGCCTGCTCGTGTACGGGTTCGGGGAAAAAAAGACACCCAAGCCATTCGTATCCGCATGCGACAAATTCATTTTCACTGAGGTGCTTCGGTTTCAGGAAAGCACAGAACCGTCCGTGAAAAAGAAGACGGCAAACGAGCTGAAACGGGATGCCAAACTGGTCGCACTCCTGCGAAACGCCCTTGAGGCCGCTTCCGACGAGAGCGGCTGGGCCCATCTGGGCGCTGTGGGGAGCAATATCGCCAAGCAGGCCCCGGAATTCGATCCCAGGAACTACGGGTTCAGCAAACTCGGGGAACTCGCCGCGGCCATCGACATCTTTAATATCGATACGAGGCTCCAGAGCGACGGTCACTCCAGGTCGATTTACATCAGCGATAAGCGGAAGAAACTTAAGAAATAGGTAACCCGTTCACGGGCCCAAAGGGTCAGAGATTTAGGGGTGCTCTGTATATGATGTTGGTGCGGCATAGGGATCGCCTGTCGCTCCCCTACAAAGAATCCAGTAAAGATCGAAGCCTTCTCCATTGCACAACAACCAGAAAAAATAAGATGATGCTTAGGACGATGCTCGCGGCTCCGATACTTAATCCCAATTTATACCGGACCTTTTCCGTATCGTTAATGTCTTTCACAATGCGGACCTGCATCTGAAACAATTCGTCAATCTTCTGGGTAACAGGCTCGATAGTTGAATAGAGATCCTTTTTGATGAATGCCGCGAGCGACTTGCGATCTTCATCCTGCAAAATCTTCCCAAGCTGTGTCAATGACCTGCCAGCGGTTTCGAACAGCGATTGAAGCTCGCCGGCAGCCCTCTCCTCTTCCGCGGTCATGTACGTTTTCAGGTATTCGGCCCACAGACCCGAAACCCTTTTTGTTGTTTGTTCCAGGCGCTTTTTTCCTTCCTGCCACGACATGGCATCGTTCAAAACCTTGTTCGCCGTATCCACAATGGTGATGCCGTATATATCGGAAAGCATTTTCAGTTGCTTTAACGGTTTAACCCGATCGTGATAAACCGTCTCCAGCCCCATGCCTACCGTCTTCAGGTTACTCAACTTCAGGATCCCTAATCCTGCGCCTAACGCCACAAATGTCGTCACCAACACCAGGACAAAAAGTCTCCTCTTTGTCTTGGCGTATTTGTCATAGAATATATTGCTTTTTGTCATCTCTTTTAACCTGCCAAAAACTTAAGTTGCCGAAACACCATTGTTCCAGGAAATCCCGGCTCCTTTTCATAAGATTCGGCCTCCCCCACCCTCCCCCGGCACCGTCAGCGAGACCGTTTCGTCCCAAATGTTTGGGTCGATGGTTCCTTAAAGTCAGTAACGGCATCACTGCATAAGAATAACTTTGCCTCAAAGCCAAAAAAAACGCAATATTATTTGGATAGCCCTTTCGTCCCCCGGACCTCCGGTTCAGACCCGCTGCTTGCAGCCACAATCCCGATCCCATTTGTGGCCGCGGGAATAGATTTTTCTTGACCTCCAAGGCCGCTTCCACTACCTTTCCCCCAAAAACAAGGGCGGCCCCTGATATGAAGATCAACGATTGAATTTGCCGCCAAGCTTACGGGAGACTGACAAAATAATGGGTCCAGATATCTTTTCTCGATTTTTTGAGCCTGACAGCGTAGCCATTATCGGCTCTTTCAAGGAAGGTGTTTTCGGCGGATATGTGGTGGTCAAATCGCTTCTCCAGGCGGGCTACAAAGGCCATATCTACCCGGTTAACCCGTCCTACAAGGAAGTCCTGGGCCTGCGCGTTTATCCATCCATCCATAAGACCCCGGATACGCCCGACGTCGTCCTCATCATGATCAACGCGCGCAACGTCCCCGATGTCTTTGAACAGTGCGCCAGACGGGGAATTAAGGCCGTAATCCTGGTGGCTGACGGGTTTGCCGAGCGGGATGCGGAAGGGGCCGTTCTCCAGGATCGGATTGCGGCCATGGCCAGGGAGTGGGGGGTCCGGATCATCGGTCCCAACACTGCCGGGATCGCCAGCAGCCGCAACGGGTTCAATCCCTGCCCCTATGAAGCAGGCTACTATGGATTCAAGCCCGGGCCTGTGGCCGTCTGCTCCCAGACCGGCATGATCAACCCCCAGGCCTATGCCTACCCCCAACTGGGAATCGGCATCAGCAGGATCTGCGATTTCGGAAATAAGTGCGACCTGGACGAGTGCGACCTCCTGGAGTACCTGGAAAACGATCCGGACACCCAGGTCATCAGTATGTATCTTGAAACCATCCGGGACGGCGAACGGTTCATGGAGGTGTGCGCCCGGGTGGCGTCAAAGAAGCCCGTTCTCGCCCTCAAGCTGGGGACCACGGCAGAGGGCGCCATGGCCTCGGCTTCCCATACCGGATCTCTGGCGGTAAATGACCGGATATTTGATGCCGCGTGCAGGCAGACGGGTCTCCTGCGCCTCGGGGCCTTCAACGAGCTTTTCGAAATGCCCAAGGTCTTTGCATCCCAGCCTCTGCCGAAGGGGAACCGGCTGGGAATGGTGAGCTATACGGGCGCGGTGGGCGTGCTGGCCTCGGACCAGGGGGCCGAATACGGGCTCGTCATGGCCCGGCTCTCACCCGAAACGGCCGAGATCTTCGAGAAGATGTTCCCCGGCCTGGGCCGCATGCCGGTGGACATCGGACCCATGATCCCCTCTGTCAAGGATTTTTCAACCGTTTATACCGGCATCCTGGAGACCGTGCTGCGGGATGAAAACGTGGACGCCCTCTTCAATGTCATGTGGGCCGACGCCAGGGGCAAAAACGAAAAGGCCTATCTGGAGGCATACCAAACCCTCAAAGGCCTCTTTCCCAAACCCGTGGTGACATGGATCTACGGGCCCAATCCTTCGAGCACCCGGAGCTTGAAGGAACGTGTGGAAGATTTAGGGTTTCCGGTGTTTGATGAACCCGAACGGTGCGTCAAGGCCCTGGGCATGGCCTACAGGTACACGCAAACCCGAAAAAACCACGGCCGCTGAGGCAGGGACCGATTCGGTCTCCCGTCCGACGGGAATCGCCCTGGAAAAGCCGTTTCAGGATACAACAGGGCAATACGTCAGTCGTCCCTGCGGCCCTACCCCATTTTTGCGTCGAAACCAAGGCACCCGGTCATGAGGCCGTGTTTTCTGGTTAAAGGATATTGACGGCAGATCGCGGGCTTCACAGCGTGGATGAGGCACTCCCATCGATTCTCGGAGGGGATCTTTTTCAGGAATGGACACATGTCTGCAAGCCCTGTCGTGCCGGGCACGGTCCATATCCTGTAACCGCTTTTCCGGCCCTCTTGCTCAATACCCCTTACCCATTTAAGGATATCGGTCCTGCCCGATTTCTCCCATTGGACCACGTCTTGCTCGGTAAGTTCGTTGTGGTAATCGAGAGAGGTGCAGCATCGTCCGCACTGCCGACACGAAAACCCTTCCATGCCGGTTTCGATGCGCACCCCCATCCGCCCGGTTTCGGGATCCCTCTCTTCCCATGCCCGTTCATGAAACACCCTGGCACAGATCGATGAAACCAACCGGGAATCCCGAGCTATTCCCTTGACGGCCGAACACGCGGTCTCGACCAGTTCAGGCCCCTCCGCCCACCTCATGTTGGGCCGGCCCTGCACGCTGATCCATGCGCCGTTTTTCCAACCTTCCCTCTTTACGATGACACTGCCGCCCGAAACCAGTGAAATGATCTGGCACAACAGGACAATCTGGGGCTCGTATCGCCGAAAATCGATGCATACGGCCTCCAGGGCCTGGTCAATGGACAAATAGATACTGTCCCGCTCCTTCATGCAATACCCTGTCTCTTTGAGTCCTGCTCAACCAGGAGACCATCCGCGACATGGTGGTGGGCATCACCGGTGCCGGATCATATAGTCTGCGTGATCGAGCTGGACCGTCACGGTACCCGACTGCCTGGGCAAACGGTCTCCGTAAAACCAGAGAGAGACCGTGTAATCCCTTCGGCCGCTGCTTCCATCGTTGGTTTCGATCTCCACCCAGGTCATGGGATTCTTGTCGATCCAGGTGCCCGTGTTGACGTAGAGGGTTTCCACTTCGCCCGAATGGTACTGAAAAGCAGCCTGATGGGTGTGGCCGAAGAGGACGATCCGGGGGGTGAAGGGATATAGGCCCTTGATGCGGTCGGGCATCTCGAACAGGAGGTTGGCAGCGCTGCTGAGGTGGCCCAGGTCATTCCAGACCGCATCGAAATGGCTGACGATGTCCTGGCGGGAGGGCCAGCCGCTGAATATTTTATCGTAGGTCAAGGCAATGTGTTCCACAGAAGAATTGCCCGTGAAATTGTCCAGGTCATCCATGGTGAATGTATCCCAGGGCCAGTTGCCGGACCAGAGGGCGATGGCATTGAATACCGCGATAATAAAGGCGTCGTCCATGACATTGCCGACCGCCTCATAGCCGCCCTGTGTGAGATATTCATTGATCGTCGCCGGCGACTTGACAAACCGATCCAGCACCTCGAGTGAGGTGACCACCTGCCCGGAAGAGACGGATTTTGATGCAGCCAATCTGGAGATGAAATATCCCAGACCCAGGTGGCCGTTGCTCCGGCTCCACGTGTCGGGCGCATTAAACAGGGTGTAACGGTGGCCATGTTCGGCCCAGATCACATGGTCTCGGGTGTAGGCCCCCAGTCCGGGGGAATCGGAGAGGATGGCCATGCCGGGAAAGGCGGCGGCAATGACCTCCTTGTTCTGCGACTCAAAGGAGAGCATGTCGTGGTTGCCCACCACATAGGTAACCGCAATGTTCGGGTTATCACAGACCGCCTGGAGTGCGGCCACCACCGGGGCATTGCTACGGGCCCTGAGGATATCGGAAAAGGTCTGGGGCGTGGATTTTACGGGCGACACCCAATCGTCCAGCAGGTCCCCCAAGATGACCAGTTCAGCCACATCATCCCTGGCATTGACTCGGTCGAGGAACTCCGCGAGATCGGCGGCGTGTTCGACAAACCACGAGTAGGGCCCATCCACGTTCATGTGGATGTCGCTGATGAAGACCCGCTTGTTTCTCCCGGCAGCGTGGGCCGTCCGGGGCGTCAACAATGTGGGTATCACGCCCATCCCCCCGGTCACGGAAGCGGCCGCCCCCGCAATTGCCATGCTTTTCAAAAAATCCCGTCTTTTCATCTTGCTGACCTCCCCTCCCCGGTTCGGTTCCCTGTCCCGGGACCTGTAACAACCGATAGCCGATTCCCATGGTGATGGCCGTGCTGCCCACAAAGATCCCTTAAATACTTAAATACAGGCCTCCAAGTTCATGCCATTCCCGGAATCCGCCACGCATCCATTGCGTTCCGGGCATAGTCTTCAAAATCACCCACTATTGGTTCGAATTTTTGCGCATCCGGAATCGCGCCGTTTTTCTGAGCGAACCAAACCATCACCCCTGACAAAAGGACCGCTAAGACAAAACCTATCAGTTTTTCCATCGGCGATCCTTTTCAAGCATTTCTTCCAGGGTTTCAATCGTCTAAGGCTCCTTTCCGAGGCCTTCCTGCGTCGATAGCCTGCGGAAACCCTCTGGTACGCTGCGGGCAACCTCCCAATTTCAGCATAATCCAAGAAATACCAAACCTTATCCGCTGGGTCAAATGTTTAATACAAATGGACGCCCCAAGACCCCTGCATGCCTGCGCCGCTTTCAAAGCCGGCCAAACAGCCTTTTCTTCCTGTACTTTCGGATTCAACCATATGATATTTGCATTCCCATCTCGTGTGGTTTACACTGGATCCATCATTCATGGGCGTGTTATTTCATGCAAGGTTCTGGCCGCCGGGGAGGGATAATCATGGGGAATGGATACATGGGAAAGATTCTCAATGTTCACCTGGGTACAGGTGTGGTGGCTGAGGAGATTCTTCCGGACGAAGTCTACGAGAAATATACCTCCGGGATGGGCCTGGCCGCTTGGTTGCTCTACGACCGGATACCCGCACAGGCCGATCCGTTGGGACCGGACAATATTCTGGGGTTTGTGTCCGGCTTGCTCACCGGGACCAACGCGTTTTTCACCGGCCGCTGGATGGCTGTAGCCAAATCGCCATTAACCGGCGGCTGGGGAGACGCCAACTCCGGGGGCTGGTTTTCATATGCCTTGAAAAAGAGCGGATATGACGGGGTCTTCTTCCACGGCGTTTCACCGGCGCCCGTATACCTGAAGATTTGGGACGGCCGGGCCGAACTCGTGGATGCCTCTCACTTGTGGGGCCTGGATACCGCGGCAACCGATGACCGGATCAAGTCGGACGTCGGGCATAAGGTTCAGGTGGCCGCCATCGGTCAGGCCGGCGAGAAGATGTCGCTGCTGGCCGGGATCGTCACGGACAAGGCCCGTGTCGCTGCCAGGTCCGGTCTCGGGGCCGTCATGGGCTCTAAAAAGTTGAAGGCCCTGGCCGTCGGGGGAAGGCAAAAAATCAAGACGGCCGACCCGGACCGGATCAAGATCTTGAATGCCGAATTCAGACAATGGTTCGACAACGGGCAAACGCTTTCAAGGTTCCTTGGTCCGGGGACGCTCAACCTGTTCGGCCGGGTCCTCCGCGTCTCCCCGGTGGCCCTGGCCCAGTCAGGTGATTTGACAAAAGTCGCCCTTAGAAAATATGGTACCTGTGCGACCAATGTGCTTTCTTCCGAATGTGGAGATTCACCTGTTCGGAACTGGAAGGGGAGCGGCGTCAAGGATTTCGGCATCCGTCCGCATGCGAACCAAATCAACCCCCGGCGCATTATCGACTATCAGATCAAGAGATACCACTGCCACTCCTGCCCCTTGGGCTGCGGCGGCGTCATGGAGATCAATGACGGGCCTTATCCGTTGGCCAAGACCCACAAACCCGAATACGAAACCTGTTGCGCCTTTGGCACCTTGATCTTAAATGACGACCTCTATTCCATCTTCAAGATCAACGACATGCTTAACCGGGCCGGCATGGACACCATCGGGGCGGGCGCTGTTATTGCCTGGGCCATGGAGTGCCACGAAAACGGCCTGCTCTCCAAAGAGGACCTTGACGACATCGATCTTGTGTGGGGAAACTCAGAGGCCATAATACGCATCGTTGAAAAAATGATCGCCCGGGACGGGATCGGCGACCTTCTGGCGGATGGCTGCAAGCGGGCCTCGGAACGGCTGTGTGGTGGCGATACCTGCGCCATGCACGCCGGGGGCCAGGAACTCCCCATGCACGACCCCCGCTTTGATCCCGGATTCGCCGTTTCCTATGTCCTTGAGCCCACACCGGGGAGGCATACCAGCCATGGTTATCAGTGGATAGAGATGTACGGGTTGAACGCATTATTCAAAGATCTGCCGAAATTGCCGGCCGTTTCACTGATCAGGGACAAATATCGCCCGGACGACATCCGGAACCTTCACATGGTAACGGCCAGCCGATACATGCAGTTTGTCAACGGCGTGGGCGGGTGCCTGTTCGGCGTGCAGATGGCCGGCAAATTGAAACTCACCGAATATGTCAATGCCGTCACCGGCTGGAACCATCCGCCGGAACACTATTTATTGATCGGCGAACGCATCCAGAATCTGCGTCAGGCCTTCAACGTGAAGCATGGAATTGTTCCTCTACGCGACTTTGCCCTGCCCATGCGAGTCCTTGGAAATCCGCCCCTTGATTCGGGTCCCATGAAAAACGTCTCTATGGACGTGAAAAGCCTGTACGACGCCTTCCTTGAAGGCATGGGCTGGAACAGGGATACGGCAATCCCCACCAGGGCCAAACTTGAAGAACTGGGACTGACCCAGGTGGAGATGAAGGCCCGTATTTAGTGGCTGAACGGAAACCCCTGTTCAGCCAAAATTCGAATATCGAATTTCGAAATCCGAAACAAATACGAATATCGAATGTTCAAATGACAATAACCAACAGATTGAAAACAGGATGTTTCTGTCATTGAGGTATGTAGGGTTTGGGTCATTGTTTCGGATTTCGAGCTTCGGATTTCGGATTTCCTGAGCGAAAACCTGGTTTTCGTTCAGGCACTAGATAGCTGAAAGGAGGCCACAGATGGCAAAGCGTTCATTAAAACAAAAAGGGCCGTCTTTTCAAACGGTATTTGTTCGCCGAACCTTACAGAGCAATCTGTTGGAAGGCATTATTGAAATTCCGAACTCTCTCAAGAATCGTTTAGTAGAATTAATAGTTTTGCCTGTCGACAGGCAAAAAGATCGTGAGCAAAGTAAAAAGAGCCTGGATTCGCCTTTATGGCGTTTTTCCGGCGCATGGGTAGGAGAACCACTCGTCAGGGAGGATCAGGGGGCCTACGAGGTTCGTGAGGAGTTGTCTTGATGTTCCTGCCGGATACCAATGTATGGATTCGATTTTTGAACCCTGGAGACAACCGGGTAAAAGACCATTTTCTGTCGGCAGACGTCTCAAGAATTTGGCTTTGCTCAGTTGTAAAAGCCGAATTATTCTTTGGTGCTATGAAAAGTACCCGAGTGACAGAAAATCTTGCTCTTCTCGATGAATTGTTTGCAGATTTCACGAGTGTTCCCTTTGACGACAATGCTGCCAGGAGATACGGTGAAATCCGTTCTGATCTCGCCAGGAAGGGAACGCCAATTGGACCAAACGATCTTATGATTGCGGCTATCGCCTCAATACATGATCTGACCCTCGTCACGCATAACACCAGGGAATTCAACCGAGTAACAGGCCTCAACCTTGAAGATTGGGAATAAGTGCCTGATATTTTGAGAGGAACCAGGTCAATCTACACCCCCTTCAAGATGTGACCCCCTCCCCACAACTTTTTCTTAAAAGCCCCTTTTTGGGGCCAAAAAGCGGGTTTTAGGACCTAAAATAGTGCCTTTCTTGAACGTTTCTGTATACAATTCGACAGCTTGCTGAGGTCCGACCCCAATACAAAAAAAAATTAGTTGGCAACGATGATGGAATTTGGGATATTCTGGCAAAATGCAGTTAGATAGCAACGTCCCCCATTCACCTCGCAAAATAAGGAGATGGATTTATGATTGATATTTCTGCGATAAAGGTGCTCTCTGTAGAACAAAAGCTGCAGGTCATGGAAGCCATATGGCAAGATCTTTCTGGAGAAGAAGAGGCAGTTCAATCCCCTTCCTGGCATCAAGAGGCATTGCGCGAGACCGAGCAAAGATGCAAAGCTGGAAAAGAAGCTGTTTTTGATTGGGCTGATGCCAAAAGGGAACTGAGGAAACGATTTGAATGAGACTAAAGATTCTCTTCTCTGCAATGGATGATCTATACGAAGCCCGGTTATTCTATGAAAAACAAGGTGAAGGGTTGGGGGATTATTTCTTTGATTCAATATTCTCTGACATTGATTCATTAGCGCTTTATGGCGGAATACATCCAAAGTTCTATGGATACCACAGGATGCTTTCTAAGAGATTTCCGTATGCCGCGTATTATTCCGTTCAGGAAAGAGAGATTGTCGTTGTTCACAGGGTGTTGGATTTGCGTCAGCACCCAAAGAAGATTCAGAGAGCCTTGCAATAGTGCAATAGTGACGAAAGCTCATAAATAGTGGGAAGTTGACAATAGAGAATAATCTTCATTATCTGCCAACGTCCCCCCATTACCACTCTTGCAGATATTTCGTGGTCCGACCCCAAAGGACCTAATAACCAAAAAACCAACCAACGTCCCTCATTAACGCGATAAATACAAAAAGCTTTTGAAATCCTTATGAATTAATTTACTTAATGATAAGTTTACAAGTCGCCAACGTCCCCCATTACGGCTTGTGAACATTATACGTTGATTTCATTTTTTGCTGCCAGAAAGATGGGGTATAGATTTGGCGATATTGCTGAGACATTGGGTACTTGCCCCGTGAAATGCGAAGCCTATTTAACTGGGGTCCATCCTGTCACGGCAGGAAGGTGTGCTGAAAAAGGGGGAAAATTAGTTGACAGCGATGACAGGATTTGGGATATC